>JALYVP010000106.1 GCA_030853185.1 Actinomycetota bacterium
ACCCTCGCCTGGTTGTCCGCCACGGCCGTGGCGGCCACGGCGGGCCCGGTGCGGCGTCTGCTCCGCCACCCACGTGCTGTGCCCGCCGAGCTGCTTCCACGCCGCCGAGACAGCGTCGAGGTGGTAGGCGCCGCTCTAGCCGCTCACGCCCGGGGAAAGGGGCATCGGGTGATCGCCGCCGAGCTGGGCCTGCCCGCGTCCACGGTGCGCAACTGATCCGCGCTAGCAACACCCGGTTGACGCGGGAACGGCGGCGACGCGTCACCGGTACCTCGTTGCTCGATGAGGCAGCTCGGGGTGGGGAACAGAAAACCCTCGGGGTTAGCTGATGGGAAGGTTCGGGATCTGGACCACGGCGTCGGGGAGGTTGACGGTGAGCGAGGTCACCGATGACGGGGGGGCGGGGAAGTACAGCCATAACGGGTAGCTGTTTTTGAGGGGCCAGAGGGGGTTGACGTCCGCGGTTAGCGTGTCGTGATCGGTGCTGTTGTGGACGACGTCATAGATTTGCTTGGCGGCCGGGTCGGTGAGGTAGATGCCTCCGGCGGCGGCCAGGGTGACGTTCCCGCCACCGGACGCAATCTCGGAGATCGGGGGGACGCTGTCGGTGCCGGCGAAGTCGTCCACGCCGTTGCAGTGGTCGCCGTCGGGCGGCACTAGCCCGGTGCAGGTGACGGTCAGGTGCAGGACCAAGAAGGGCCCCTCTCGCACGAGGCGTTCGGCCACGATGTGGTATTGGGAGTGCGCGGTGCCGGGGTCGTTGGCGGTGTAGTCCACCGCTTGGGGGCCGTGGGCGACCGGGGCGGCGGGAGCGGCGCTGGGCGGTGGTGCCGACGCCGCAGGGGCCGTTGCGGTGTTGAAGCTGATGGAGACCCGGCGGTTCTGGGCCCGGCCGGCGGGGTTGTCGGAGCCGTCGGGGTTGGTGTTGGGAGCGACCGGCTCGGCGGCGCCTTGGCCGGCCGCTTGGAGGGTGACGGGCACGCCTGCCACTTGGGGGGTGAGTGCGGCGACGACCGCTTGGGCTCGGGCTTGGGAGAGGGGGTTGTTGACCGAGTCGGGGCCGATGGAGTCGGTGTAGCCGGTGACGGCCACGGTACCGTTGCCACCCCCTTTGATCTTGGCCGCTACGCCGCTCAGGATGCCCTTGGCGGCAGGGGAGAGATTGGCTTGGTTGAAGTCGAACAGGACGTCGGCGTTGAGGGTGATGGTGCTGTGCCCGGGTGCGTCGGCGTCACTGCCGGACGGGTTGCCGACCGACGACACCAGGTCCAGCACACGCAACTTCAACCCCGTCGTGTCGTTGGGGTCGACGGGCTTGGAGAAGCCTGCCGGGTTGGCCGGGATCACCGTGGTGGCGACCTTGGAGAGGTCCGATGGCCCGCCGGTGGTGATGGGCACGCCGGGGACTTGGGGGCCGCCTTCGGGGAAGACGATGTCCATCGAGGAAACCGAGGGTGGGGGGGCGGGGAAGGTCGCCCATGCCAGGTGGACGGCCGGCCCGATGTCCGTGAACGCCCCGATGGCAGAGCAGTAAGGACGGTCTTGGGAGTCGGTGACCTCGGAGTACTCCTTGTGTTGCATCGGGTCGATCAGCGCCAGTCCACCGACAGTGTTGAAGCCTTCGGCGATATGGGACCGCGCCGAGCCGAAGTCGGTCTCGGTGCCGCAACCCATACTGGGGTCAGCCTGCGCGCAGACGATCCCGAAGTCGACGATGACATAGGGTCCCGACCGGCGCAGGTCATAGATGGAGAGGTGGTAGCGGTCGGGTATGGCACGGGTGCCGGCCACGGCGTCGACGGTGAGCGCCCCGTGCGGGCCCTTGGCTACGGGCACCCCGGCGCCCTGCCCTCCGCCCCCTGCCGGTGGGCCCGAGCCCGGGCGCGTGCCGGTGAGGTTGGCGATGGGCCGAGCGTGATGTCCTGAGGGAGCGGCGGCGACCAGACCGACGGCGACGATGGCCACTAGGGCGGCGACGGCCGCTCCCGCCCAGATCCACTGTCGCCCTCGGGCCGCCTTCTTGGATCGAAGACTGGCCGGAGCCGGTAGTGGCGCCGTGGCGCTGACCCCCTCCGGTCCCGTGTCGGACTCCGCCCGCGACGGCGACGTGGTGCTGAGCGCCCGGCGGGCGGCGCCGGCCAGCTCCCCCGCAGATGCGAAGCGGGCGGCGGGATCTTTGGCAGTGGCCCGGGCCACGACGGAGTCGAGCTCGGCGGGGACATCGGGGCGGGTGAGCCGGATCGCCGGGACGCCCTCGTTGACCGTGGCGTACAGCTTCGAAGCGATGTCCGCCCGGGGAAACGGCACCAGACCGGTCACCGCGACGTAAAGGACCACCCCGAGGGCATAGATGTCGGTGCGGGCGTCGACGGGGCCGCCGTAGACCTGCTCGGGGGCTACGTAGTCGACGCTGCCCACCCATCCGGCGGTACCGGTGAGCTCGGGGTCAGCGCCCACGCGCTTGACCAGCCCGAAGTCGCTCAGATAGGCGTGCTCGGTCCCCGCTCGGCGCTCCGTGAGGATGTTGGCCGGTTTCACGTCACGGTGGACGAGGCCCGCGACGTGGGCGGCGTCCAACGCCGCCGCCACCTGGGCCACCACGGCCACGGCCCGTCCGGCGGGAAGCGGTCCTTCCGCATCGACGATCTGGCGGAGGTTGAGACCGTCCACCAGGCGCATGGACACGAAAAGCCGCCCGGCGTCTTCGCCCGCCTCGTAGATGGTGACAATGTTGGGATGATCCAGAGAGGCGGCCAACTGTGATTCTCGTCGGAACCGCTCGCGGAAGGCGGGGTCGGCAGCGAACTGGGTGGCGATCACCTTGAGCGCCACCGTGCGCCCCAACGCCAACTGCGTTGCCCGGTACACGGTGCCCATCCCGCCCCGGCCTGCCACCGCCTCCAGGCGGTAACCGCCGATGCGGCTGCCAACACCCAACTCGTCGGACGCAGCGTCGGCCTGGGCCGGTGCAGGCCAGCCCAACTGGTTGCGCTCATCTCCTTCAGCCCAGGTCATGCAGGGCAGTCTCTCACCCCCGCTCTTGGCCCCGTAACCCCCCCTGGGGTGAGAAAACCAACACCTGAGTCACTGCTCTCTAGCCTGTAACTGAAGTCCGTCAGCGCAACGGGTGAGCGACGGTCGGGTGCCGTTCACCTTCACCGGCCCCTCCCGCCTCAGCGTCGAACACGTCGCCTACACCCAGACGGATCCACCCATCTTGGTCCAAGGTGCCGCCGACCTGAGCGACGATCTTGACCAGTCGACGTCCGGCGGGCGAACACATCGGCGGTCGCGGAGCGGCGATGGTGGCCCAGCCTGAACCGATTTGGCTCGTCCGGACCGACAGCCAAAGTGCTGGAACCCCGCGTACCAAGACGCACCGGGGCTTGGCGCCGCCACCCCGCATTTCACCTCATCGACGGGAGTCAAGCCGTCCATTATGTGATCTACACGTTTCGTCGCCTCCGGCTCGACGTGCGAGACGGAGTGCGAAGCCCACCGAAGCACATCGAGCGACCGTCGACTCCGCCTGCAACCAGGCCATCGAGTCCATCCAGGGCGAACCGATTCGAAATGGGTGCGGCTCCCTTCGAGTGAGATTCACGCGGCGAGGGGGAAGGCGGTGTTGGCGTAGCGGGATTCGTGGATCCGTCGTCGTCCTTGACGGAGGTGGTAGTTCCAGTACTCGGGGAGATGGCCGTTGCTTCGTAGGGTCCGCAGTTTGAGGACTGCCTCGGCGCCGTCGAGTCCCCAGCGTGCGCCGGTCAGGTCCATCCTGTCCTTGACGATGTGTCGACAGGCGCCCTCGATGATGCCGGTCGCGATCGGCCAGCCGGCTGTCAGGGCGGTCGGGTAGTCGAGATAGGGTGCCTTGTTGGTCAGGTAGGCGGCGCAGGCGTCGGCGTTGCGGCGTCGGGGGGCGTCGAGGTGCTGGTTGGTGGCGCGTCGGCGTATGCCGGCCGCGACTTCTCGGGCGTTACCTTCGAGGATGGCGACGGCCCGGTCTCGCACCCATATCTCCGCGGCCGGGTCTGCCTCGTCGAAGAGGCTCCAGGCGGCTGACCACAGGTACTCGAGCTGGGGTGCGTCGCCTCGCAGAACGATACGGAAGATGGCGGCCAAGAGTCGAAGCTGCACGGCGGCCCGGCGGGGAGCGTTGCCGTAGCCGCGGCAGATCAGGTCGGTGGCACCGCCAGCCTCCAAGTCGTCCGCCAAGACGTCGAGGAGCACACCGTAGAGGTGCTGACAGTGCCCGAAGTGCTGGCGGAACTGCTCTGACAAGGGTGGCCCCGACTCTGCGCGCACATGGTCAATATATTGGCGATCCGACAACCGCCCCGAAGTTGGTCCCGCTGGTCGATCCCCAATTAAGACGAGGGCTGCGGTACGCGCCCATCGACCATCACTCGGGGCCCGTTCAGCCGAGTGCTTCAACGAAACGGGGCCGGTGCTGTGAGAACCAGTCCCGGCGGCGGTCGTAGCGGGCTTGGCCGCCCATCCGCTCCCACATCTCCACGAACGCCGGCTCCCCGCGCTCGACGCGGCGGCGAACGAACTCCCCGCCGTAGGCCATCTGTCGTTCGATGATCCGCACCAGCTCGTCACGGTCCGGTGGCAGACCGTAACTGTCGGCCACGATGCGCAGGCGTCGGAAGGGGTCGAGCGACCCCCGCCCCCACACGGCGGCGTCCTCGGGGGTGTCGAGGGGGACACACATGCGGGCCATGACCGCCAGGTCGTAGAGCGGTCGGCCGGGCGCCGCGAAGTCGAAGTCCAGGAGAGCTACGGCCACGCCATCTCGGAACACGACGTTCTCCACGCACACGTCGTTGTGGCAGATGACGGTGCCGCCCACGTGGTCGGCCAGCTCCAAGTTCCACACGGCTCCCGGTGGGGTCTCGAACCCTACGGTGGCGGCGTGGAAGCGGGCCAGCAGCTCAGCGACCGATGCCAGGGCCTTGTCGGTCTGGGACCAGGCAGGGAACGGCGGCCAGGCCACGTCGCCAGGGATGAACACCAGCCGCTCCCGCCCGTCAGGGTCGATGCCCACCGGCTCGGGAACACCGTCGAAGCCGGCCTCCCAGACGTGGCGGAGTAGCGCGTGGACAAGCTCGGTGTGCCGGCTCGCGGGCCGCAAGACATAACCGCCCTCGCGAATGACCGCCCCAGCGTTCGCGACCCCACCCTGAAGAACCTCGCGATCACTCATGAACGGCCACTTTGGCCGGGTTTGACCGCTTTTCGGACGCCAGTACTGGCACGCTTCCATGAAGCTCACGGCGAGCTGGTCGATCCTCTGAAGCCGATCCCTTTGCGGCCACGGCTGTCATCATCTCCGGATGGTCCTTGAGCATGCGCTGCTGTCAGTAAAGCCCGGCCAAGAGAACGACTTCGAGGCCGCCTTCGCGCGTGCCAGGACGCTCATCGCAGACATGCCCGGCTTCGGCCGACTGACGCTGTCGCGATGCCTGGAACGGGCCAGTACCTACCTGTTGCTGGTGGAGTGGAATCGGCTGGAAGACCACACCGCCGGCTTCCGCGGGTCGGCGCAGTACGAGCAGTGGCGTCAGCTGCTGCACCACTTCTACGACCCCCTTCCGACGGTCGAGCACTACGAGCGGGTCCTGAGCGCCTGAGGACGTGATGGTGCCGGCAGGGGGATCCGTTTGCGGCACGCCGTGGCCGCTTCCAGCCCCCTACCCGATCCCGTCACGTTCAGGATCCTGCACCGATCCTCGTCACAGGCCAGCTTCTGGGACGCCGAACCATGGGGAGCCCTAATCCGGCCGACGCGCCGCTGGGCTGTGTCCCACATCCAAAGGAAGTGGGACACCGCAGAATCCGGGACATTCTCCGTTACGGGGTTCGAGTAGCAGTGGAACGAAAAGTCGGATAGGGCGAGGTTGACCCAGTGATGCATCCCGATGTCTCGGCGCGGGCGGCACGGACACGGTCGCCGCAGTGGAAGCCGGGCCGGGCATCAGCGCCGCCGAACCGATAGTGGTGGAGCGCACGGGCAACGGGACACACTCCTGCGACTACTCGCTTCCCCGCAAAGCAGAACCAGTTTGCTGAGATCGCTACCCCATCCGGTTCGCGTGTTCGCTTGCCTGGTCACCGTTGTGGCTGGTGCGGCACGGAGATGATCCGAAGTCGAACTGAACCAGGCGGGCCATCTCTCCCCGGCTCAGGGGGCTTCGACGGGGGGCACGCCACTCGCGTCATCGGTGGACGGGTTGGGGTCTTGCATGCCGAGGAACGCCTGGACTCTGGCCTTGTAGGCCGCGTCGGCGGCACGAGCGCCCGGGGGGGAGGCCGAGGCTTGCGGCTGGACCGGCGGGGCATTGATGTGGCCGTTCATGTCAGCCGTTTGACCAGTCGATGCGTTGTAGTATCCGTTGCTAGTACAGGCCCAACCCCCCCCCGATGGGGTTGATGCGCTCGCCTGAGACGCCTCAGCGGTCAGCAACCCCAGTGCGCCCCCGAACGTCAGTATCGACCCTGCCACGAATACACGGGCCTTCTTCGCTAGTGGCATACGTATCTCCTTTACATGAGTCCGTCGGGTTGAGTCCCGGCGGGTGGTGTACGAGCCGTCGGTTCCGACAGTTCTCGTATCAACCCTGAGTTGATCGTCTTCCGATTAACTCAAGAATTTCAATATATCACATTAAGGTGGTTACGTAAAGGACATTCTTGGAACCAGATTGGTGGATAGGCGTGCGCGTGCGCGTATAGTCGCCAGCAGTTCGGTACCGTCGCCAGCAGTTCGGTACCGTGCGAGTTTCTTGAAACACCGGCGAAATGGAGGGAATGTGATGGGCGGTCGTCGACTACGAAAGGCCGAGCAAGAATCAGTGGGCAACCCACCTGTGGGCTGACCTGGAGCTCGCCGTCATCGTCGGCGGCGAACCGGACGACCGCCCGGACACCACATCGCGGCGACGACGGGCATGATTCCGACAGAATCAACTTCGGGGACCCAACGCCCAAGGCCCTGCTCCGGGCCGGCCCGGCCCCCTAGCGGTACTTTCCTGGCTGCGGCGTGACGGTGGGACGTCCTCCCAGGTCAGCGGGGGTTTTGGGGCTCTCACCGTGTAGTACCTAACGGGAGTTTCCTGGCTACGGCTGTGAGCAGGTCTCCGGGGCATTGCAGGATTGTTTCCAGATAGGTCTCTGACCAGCGCGTTTGTGCTGGTCAGAGACTCGCGTTTTGCGTTCGGATGGTGTATTACCTATATATGCCATCTATCGTGGGGAAGAAGCAGGGCGGACGGACCTACTACTACCTGGTCGAGTCGGCCCAGTGTTAGCGGCAAGCCCCGTATCGTCTCCCAGCGTTACTTGGGCTCCGCCGAGGAGATAGCTACCCGTCTCTCGGAGAACGGGCCTGGCGAACCGGACCGCACCCGTCATCTGGGCTTCGGTGACCTGGCCGGTGTGTGGGCGTGGTGGAGCGTCTCGGGGTGACCGGAATCGTCGATGACGTGGTCGGCGCCCGGCGTGGCGACGCCGCAGCGTCGGTGGGGACCTACATCGCCTTGGCAGTGGCGAATCGGGTGGTTGATCCGTGTTCCAAGCTCGCGTTCTCGGAGTGGTGGACCACGACCGCCGGCGACCGGATCGTGAAGCTGGCGGCCTCGGCGCTCGACCACCGGCGTTTCTGGGACGCCATGGATGTCATCAGCGAGTCGCAGCTCCAAGAGATCGAACGCAGGATCGTGGCTGGCATGGTGGAGTCGTTCGGAGTCGATCTCTCCGGCCTGGTGCTGGACATGACCAACTTCGCCACCTACATCGACTCGGCGAATGAGGCCGCCCCGATCGCGCAGCGTGGCCACGCCAAGCAGAACCGCACCGACTTGCGCTTGGTCGGCTTGGGCCTGGTCGTCTCGATCGACGGCGGCATCCCCTTGGTGTCGCATGCCTATGCCGGCAACCGCCCCGACGTCACCCAGTTCCCCAAGATGGTCAAAGAGCTCGCCGCCCGCTTCGCCACGCTGGACGGCGACACCGGTGAGCTCACCTTGGTCTACGACGCCGGCCAAGACTCGGCGGACAACCAGGCGCTGATGGAGGGCTCGCCGCTTCATTTCGTGGGCTCCCTGCCCCCTTCGGATCATCGTGATCTGCTGGCGGTCCGAACTGAGCGCTATGGCGTGGTCGACGACGAGGCATTGCCGGGCCTGTCAGCGTTTGAGACCACAAAGGTGGTCTTCGGCGTCGAACGTCGGGTGGTGATCACCCACTCGGCCAACCTCCACGCCAAACAGTCCCGAGGCTTCGACCAGACCCTGTCCAAGGCCCGCCGCCAGCTCTGTGCGCTCGCGGCCCGCCTGGCCCGGGGCCACACCCGCCGGCCGGCCGGCGCTGTCGACGCCGAAATCGCCAACATCCTCAAAGCGAAGTGGCTGTCACGAGTGATCTCCACCACCCTGGCCGGCGAGTCCCCCGCCGAGCTGCGCCTCACCTGGCGCACCAAACCCCAGGCCCGGGCCGCCCTCGAAGCAGAGCTGTTCGGCAAGCGGATCCTCTTTACCGACCGCGACCACTGGACGATTGCCCAGGTGGTCGCCGGCTACCGCTCCCAATCACACGTCGAAGCCGACTTCCGCCAAATGAAGGACCCCAAGGTGGTCTCGTTCTCGCCGATGTTCCACTGGACCGACCACAAGATCCGGGTGCACGTCTGTTGCTGCGTGCTCGCCTTGATGGTCGCACGCCTGATGGTCCGCGAGGCCGAACGCCACGGGATGGCACTCAGCGTGGCGTTAGCTCCTCGCAACCCTCGCCGGCATCCAAGAGACCGTTCTGCTCTACCAAGGCGAACGGGGACGCCCCCGCGCCCGGCGGATGCTCACCGAGATCGATCCCACCCAGCAACGCCTCTACGACCTCTTCGGCCTCGACGCCTACGCCCCGAAACGATGACCACCACCACCGCCCGCCCACCAGCATGGGACATCCTCGAACAGGCGCTACGCCAACGACGCCCGGTCCGCCTCACCTACCACGGCCGCCAACGCACCGTCTGTCCCCACGCCCTCGGCTGGAAGAACAGCAGAGCCATGGTCCTCGCCTACCAAATCGGAGGACAGACCAGCACCGGGGCGCCCCCCGCCGACCGCCAACAGCGGTGGCGCAACCTGTTCGTCGACGACATCGCACACGCCGGCCTCGCCAACTCCGCCACCACCTGGCAGACCGCCAACAACTACAACGCCTCCCACCCCTTCAACTCCATCGATCAACTGGGCATCGCCATCACCCCTCGCGACCCCGCATCGACCAACGTTAGGTAATACACCCCAAGAGCCCCAACACCCGACGTCACCTGGGAAAACGCGGCACCTCAACTCAGTAGCCCGGAAACTCCCGCTAGGCTCCTACGACGATGACTGCAGCCAACTCGTCTTCCCACAACACCGCCGGTGGTCACCCTAACGACCAGCACCTCGAGGAGTGGATCGCCGAGATAGGCGAGGCTCGGTTGGTTGAGATGTTCGAGGAGACAGAACGCGGGGTGGTGGCCGGGACGATCCCTACCTTCAGTGACATGGAGTTGCTCCTTGAACATGTGAACGCGACGATCGCGGCCCGACGCCCGGCGTGATCTGGCGGGTCTTGACGCCTTTGCACGGTTGAGACCTTCGGGCGGCTATCAGACTCCGATCGGGCGGCCGTGTTGGAAGACCTCGCCCCTGGGTTGACGATGGCCCTCCACGCCTCCACCCCCGCGACCTGGCGGGGGCGACCCTGTTCAGCGAGGCGCTGGCTTGCGGCTATACCGTCACCTACTTCGTGAGCGACGCCCAGCACTATGTCGCCGTCGTCGGACCGCCTAACCCAGCCAGGCCATCACAGTGTCGACGCCGCAGATCAACCAGACTTCCCCGGTGACCGAACAAGGGCCGCAAACCCACGACTTTCGTCGTGGGTCAAGGGGCTCTCCGCTGCGGGGCGAAGCGCCAAAAGGTGTCGCACCCCTCAGCTACGCTGGGAGTGCCGTCCGAGAACCAAGGACAGCACGCAGTTCCCAACGTCAGCCGCACCCGCGGCCGGGCTGGCCGTGGCCGACGCCCGGAGCCTTCTTGCGCAGTCAGGCACGGCATCGAAGGGCCCCTAAACGTATGGTTGGCGGCCGCATCCATTAGCGGACCCGCCGGCGGGGCTGTAGCTGTTGGACGATGCTGCGACAGCGTCGTGCAGGTGGGGGGTCCCCCTGAGCGCCCGATCTCACACCCGTGCCGTGCCATTTACCTCCGCGACAACGTGCCACTTACCGACGCGAGTCACAAACCAGGGGGAACGTTCACCCGATGTCTCGGAGAAACCGGCGGACCTGTGCCGGAAAACTCAGCTCGACGACCCGCCGACCGACTCGGTACTGGTCAAGGGCGAGGTCCAGACGTGGCCGGCTGTCGATCGGATAGCGCCAGATCCATCGGAGGAACGCCAAGTCGAGCCGTTCGGGACACCCGGGCGCTTGGACCTCACGACCGTGGTGACGGAGCGTTCGTTCTAGCGCCCGGCCCAGGCACCGAAACCGCGAGAGGGCCAGGACGATGACGGTGTCGGCCCGAGCGAAGCGCACGTCGAAGGTCCCGCCGTAGTTCCCGTCGACGATCCAGGCGTCGCC
>JALYVP010000107.1:0-2866 GCA_030853185.1 Actinomycetota bacterium
GGTGACCTCTTGCCCGCCACCGAGGTCTCCGCCTCCTTGAGGGTCTCGGGTGACGTGGCCGCGTCGAGAGCAGCTCGGCCTTCGGTGACGGCGCCGGCGAGGGCCGCGGTGATGCTAACCATCTCGGGGTCGGGAGGCATCTCGGGATCGGGTGGGGTGGGGGGCACGGCAGTGATGGGTCAGAGCTCCTGGCGAGGGGAGGGTTCGAGCAGCCCGGCGGTGGTCACCTCGACGGCGGGGTCGGCGAGGGGCAGGGTGAAGCGGAAGGTTGCCCCGTTGGGGGGTTGGGACTCGGCGCGAAGCTGGCCTCCGTGGGATTGCACCAGCCCTCGGCTGATCCACAGGCCGAGGCCCGACCCGCTGGGGCGGGCGTCGGAGCGTCGGAAGAACCGGGTGAACACCTGGGGCAGGTCCTCGGCCGAGATGCCCTCACCGCGGTCGTGGACGGCGACGCTGACCTCGTCGCCGTCGACCCGGCCCTCGATGCGCACATCAAGCGGCGACGCGTACTTGCAGGCGTTCTCCACCAGGTTGGTCAACACCTGCTCGATCTTGTCAGGGTCGGCGAAGACCCTCGGAACCTCGGCCGAGAAACTGACGTCGGCGTCCAGATCGGGGTAGGACATGGAAACCTTGTCCACGACCGACGACGCCAGCTCGGCCAGGTCGACCAGCTGGCGACGCAGCACCAGGCGGCCGGTCTCCAGGCGGCTGATGTCGAGCAGCTCGGTGACCAGGCGGGTCACCCTGTCGGCGTCATGGTGGACCGCTTCGAGCATCATCCGCTTCTGCTCGTCGCGCAGACGGTCCCAGCGGTGGAGCAGCAGGCTGGTGTAGCCCTTCACCGAGGTCAGCGGGGATCGCAGCTCGTGGCTGACCGTGGAGATGATCTCGATGCTGCGATCGGTGGCGGCTGCCGCCTCGGTCCGCTCGAAGCAGAGCACCGCACCTGTCGGCGCCCCCGCCTCGTCACGCTGGTAGGTGCCGGTGACGCGCACGGGCATCCGCGATCCCCCGGCGGTGCGCACCTGAACCACTTGGGGAGCGAAGCGGTGGACGGAGCCCAGGACCACCGACCGGTCCCAGCCGTCGCGCCACAGGGGGCGCCCCTCGTTGTCGGTGGGGTCGAACGCCGCGCACGCCTCCACCCCGATCAGCCCGGTGCGGCGGTGTCCCGTCAACCGGGTCACGGCCGCTCCGACCCCGACGATGCGGCGGTCGGCGTCGACGACGACGATGGCCCCGGGCAGGGCGTCGAGGGTCAGCATCTCGATGGTCACCTGGGGCTCCACGTCCCGGCTGCCCGCCGCTGGCGGGCAGCCTCGAAGCACACCAGGGTCGCGGTCATCCCCACATTGAGTGAATCGGCCCGCCCGATCATGGGGATGCTCAACCATTCGTCGATCCCTGCTTCGGCGGCGATCGGCAGTCCCGTCGCCTCGTTGCCGAGCACCACCGCCGTGGCCCGACTCAGGTCCATCTCGGTGTAGTCCCGGCCCCGCCGGGCGGCGGCGCCGAGCCGGTGAAGACCCCACGCCGACACCGTCTCGAGGACCACACTCACATCACCACCAGCGACCAGAGGGATGTGGAACACCGCCCCGGCCGACGCCCGGACGGTCTTGGGGTTGTACACATCGACAGACCCGTCACAGAAGATGATTCCGCCAGCGCCGGCGGCCTCGGCCGAGCGCAGGATGGTCCCGGCGTTCCCCGGGTCACGCACATCGGCGCACACGACCACCAGGTCGGCCCGGCGGGAGTGCAGGTCCTCGAGGGTGATGTCGACGTTACCGACGACCGCCAGCACCGGCTGGGGGGTGACGGTGCCCGCCACCCGCTCGAGGACACCGTCGTCGAGCTCGAACACCCGGCTGCCGGCGTCGAGGCATCGGGCCAGGATGGCGGCGAGCTGGGGTGGGGCCGGCGCCGGGGCGACGTAGACCGACTCCACCCGAGACCCGGCAGCCAGCGCCTCGCTCAGCGCCTTGGCCCCTTCGGCCACGAAGCAGCCCTCGCTCAGCCGCCAGCTGCGGCGAGCCATGAGCCGCCGCAGTCGTTGCACCCGCTGGTGGCGGTAGGCCAGCCGGGTCAGCGTGATCCCCGAGCTCAGGCGGTGGTGGACTCGGCGTGGGGCGGCACCGGCGCCGCCGACCGGGCCACCTCGACGAGGGCGGCGAAGGCGGCGTCGTCACGCACGGCGATGTCGGCGAGCACCTTGCGGTCGACCTGGACACCCGCAGCTCGCAGACCGGCCATCAGCCGACTGTAACTCAGGCCGTGGCTCCGGGATGCGGCGTTGATGCGCTGTATCCACAGCTGGCGAAAATCGCCTTTGCGGGCCCGGCGGTCCCGATAGGCGTACTGCAGGGAGTGCATGACCTGCTCGTGGGCGGCGCGGTAGCTGCGGCTCTTGTTGCCGTAGTAACCCTGGGCCTGCTCGAGCACGGCGCGACGGTGCTTCCTGCTGTGGACAGCGCGCTTGACCCTGGCCATCGGAGCTCCTTTTTTCGTGAGGGGGGTGAGAGGGGTGGGTGGGTTCAGAGGCTCGGTCGGCTCAGACGCTCGGTCGGCTCAGAGGCCGAGCATGCGCTTGACGGCGCGCTGATCGCCCTTGGCCACATCGGCGGGGCGGGCCAGGCGGCGGGTGCGGACACTGGACTTCTTCTCCAGGATGTGCGAACGGAAGGCCCGGCGGCGCTTCAGCTTGCCGGTCCCGGTCACCTTGATCCGCTTGGCGGCTCCACGGTCCGTCTTCATCTTCGGCATCTACGGTCAACTCCTGGGTGGGGTGGTTCGGCACCCCTGTCCGGGGCGGGATCGGCTTCGCTTCAGCTACGGCGGGAGCGGGTGCTACGAGGCGGCC
>JALYVP010000107.1:2876-10620 GCA_030853185.1 Actinomycetota bacterium
CCCCCCCCCCCCCCCCCCCCCCCCCCCCCCCCCCCCCCCCCCCCCCCCCCCCCCCCCCCCCCCCCCCCCCCCCCCCCCCCCCCCCCCCCCCCCCCCCCCCCCCCCCCCCCCCCCCCCCCCCCCCCCTGTGCTTGGCACCCCCGGGGCGGTGCCGCTTCGCCGCGGATGCGGGCGAGGCGGGTGTTACGAGCTGGCCGGTGCGCCCGGCTGGGGGGCCGGGGACGACGGGGCCGGGGCGCCGGGCTGGGAGCCGTTGGTGGACGCCGCCGGTGGCGGTGACGAGCCGGCGGTCGCGGCATCCTTGCCGCTCGAGCGCGATGCCTGCTGGGAGCGCCGATCGGGTGCGAGGACCATGATCATGTTGCGACCGTCGAGCTTGGGCGCCGATTCGACCTTGGCGACGTCGCCGACCGTCTCGGCCACATGATCCAGGATCTTCTTGCCGAGATCGGGGTGACTCATCTCCCGACCGCGGAACATGATGGTGATCTTGACCTTGTGACCTTCTCCGAGAAAGCGAGCGACTTGGCGAGTCTTGGTGTCGAAGTCGCCGGTGCCGATCTTGGGCCGGTACTTCATCTCCTTGATGCTCGTGCTGGTCGTCCTGCGCTTGGATTCCTTGGCCCGCTGCGCCGCCTCGTACTTGAAGCGGTTGAAGTCCATGATCCGGCAGACCGGTGGCCGAGCGTCGGGGGCCACCTCCACCAGGTCGAGGTCGAGTTGGCGAGCGATGCTCTGGGCCTCGGGCAACGGCTTGACGCCGAGCTGAGCGCCGTCGGGATCGATGAGCAGGACTTCTCGGGCCCGGATCTTCTCGTTGATCCGGTGCTCGCTCTGGTCAGGTGCAGCGGCTATTGCGACATCACTCCTCGGGGGTCGGCCCCTGAACGACAACAAGGGCAGGCGTCAGGAAGCACGCCCACCCTCTTCGGCGGTCGATCGACCCGGACGCACCTCGCACACGTGACACACTTGGTGGCCGGGTGGGGGTAGACAGCACCCCACTTCCTTTTTGTCTTCCACCCTAGGGTAGCGCAATGAGCACGCTTTGGACGCCAGACGGTGAACGGCCCATCCGCCGGACCCCGGCCAGCACCGACCCGCCCCCTTCCTCCTCGTCGTCGACGCCACCCTCTGGGGCACCACCAGGGTCCCCGGCGCCTCCGGGGCAGGGCTCCGGGGAGCCCGACGAGGCGGAGATGCAGGCCCAGATGGCCGAGCTCAGCGAGCAGATGGCCAACACCCCGGCCGAGGTCATCATCGCCAACCATGCCTACGGTCTCTTCGAGTTGGCGGCCCTGCACCTGTCCCGCCAGCCCCCGCAGCTCACCGAAGCCCGCACCGCCATCGACGGGTTCGCCGCCTTGGTGGAGGGCATGGCCGGCCGGCTGGGTGACGCCGGCCCTCAACTCGTCGACGGCCTGGCCCAGCTGCGCATGGCCTTCGTGGAGATCTCCCGCACCGCCTCGACCCCCCCGTCGGGACCCGCCGAAGGCGACTGAGCCGTGGCGCCTAGGATCCGGGTCCTCCCGGTCGGAGGTGACCGGCCTCCCAGTTCCCGTGGCGGCCGGCGATGACCTCGAAGACGACCGTCGCCCCGGGGTCGATGGTGCGACTCCCGTCGGCGATCTGGGTGCAGTGAAAGCCCAGCCGGCGACCGTCGCGGGTTCGGACCGTGCCCAGACCGACTGCCTCATCGAAGTCGGCCACGACCCCCTCCGCGGTCCTCACCGGATCGCTGTGCTCACGGGATCACTTTGGCGATGGGCAGCTCGAGGATGTCGGAGGCGCCGTGGTCCTTCAGAGCTGGGATCAGTGTGTTGATCGTCTCCTTGGGGACGACCGCCTCCACCGCGTAGCTGTCCTCTCCGAACAGCTTCGACACGGTCGGCGAGCGCATGGCCGGCACCAGGCCAACGATGGCGTCGAGATCGGAAGCGGCCACGTTCAGCTTGAGCAGCACCCGGTGACGGGCCACCAGGGTGCCCTGCAGCAGGCTGAGCAACTGACCCATGGCGTGACACCTGTCGGGATCGGCGTGCGCCACCGGGTTGGCGATCAGCTCGGTGCGCGACACCAGGATCGTCTCGATGATCCGCAGCCCGGCGGCCCGCAGGGCCCGGCCGGTCTCGGTGATCTCGACGACGGCGTCGGCGATCTCGGGGACCTTGGCCTCGGTGGCTCCGTACGACAGGAGGATCTCAGCGGTGATCCCGTGCGAGCGCAGGTAGCGCCCGGTGAGGTCGGGGTACTCGGTGGAGACACGGACGCCGGATGCCAGATCGGCGACGGAGGCGACTGGGGAGTCGGCGGCCACGGCCAGCACCAGGTTGATGGGCTTGGAGGTGGCCTTGGAGTACCGCAGCTCGCCGAGGGACGTCACCTTGGCGCCCGTCTCCTCGATCCAGTCCCGACCGGTGATGCCCAGGTCGAAGAGGCCTTCGGCCACGTAGCGGGGGATCTCCTGGGGCCGCAGGATGCGAACCTCGGCCACCCGGGGGTCGTCGATGTCCGCCTTGTAGGCCACGTCGGAGCTGCGGTTCACGGCCAGGTCGGCGGCTTCGAACAGGTCCAGGGTGGCCTTCTCCAGCGATCCCTTGGGCAGGACCAGGCGGAGCATCGCCTACGGCCCCAGCCGGCGCAGGACGTCGGCCATCTCGATGGCGGCCGCTGCCGAGTCGAAGCCCTTGTTGCCGGCCTTGGTCCCGGCCCGCTCGAGGGCCTGCTCGACGGTCTCGGTGGTGAGCACCCCGAACACGACCGGGACACCGGTGTCGAGGGCCGCCCGCGCCACGCCCGATGCGGCCTGGCCCGCCACCAGGTCGTAGTGGGTGGTGGCCCCCCGGATGACGGCGCCGAGGGTGATCAGGGCGTCGAAGCGGGCGGTGCGGGCCATGGTCAGGGCGGCCAGGGGCAGCTCGAAGGCGCCCGGCACCCACACCGTGGTCACGTCGGCGTCGGCCACCCCGTGGCGGCGCAGGCCGTCGAGGGCCCCGGCCAGCAGGCGCTCGGAGATCAACTCGTTGAACCGGCTGCAGATCACCCCGATCCGCAGCTCTCGCCCGTCCAGGCTCCCGATGATCGTGGTCCCGGGTCCATCGCTCGGCGAGCTCGGTGCCGCGGTCATCGGCCCCCCTCCTTGGGTGCCGGGCCGGCGGCGGGGAGTCCAACCGCCGGGTCGGGGCCGTGGAGGTGGCCCATGCGCTCGTGCTTGGTCCTCAGGTAGCGCTCGTTCTCCACGGTCAGGGTCGACTCGATCGGGACCCGTTCGACGATCTGCAGCCCGAATCCCTCGAGCCCCCCCCGCTTGGCCGGGTTGTTGGTCATGAGCCGCATGGTGGTGATCCCCAGATCGACGAGGATCTGAGCTCCGATGCCGTACTCGCGGCTGTCGACCGGCAGGCCCAGCTCCACGTTGGCGTCGACCGTGTCGAATCCCTGGTCCTGGAGGCCGTAGGCCTGCAACTTGTGGGTGATGCCGATCCCCCGGCCCTCGTGACCGCGGAGGTAGACGATGACGCCGGTGCCTTCAGCGGCGATGCGCTCCTGGGCGGCCCGGAGCTGGTTGCCACAGTCGCAGCGCAGGGAGCCGAAGGCATCGCCGGTGACGCATTCGCTGTGCACCCGGACCAGCACATCAGCCTGACCTGCGGGCTCCCCCATGATCAGAGCCAGATGGGTCTCGCCGCCCACGGTGTCCTCGAAGGCGATGCAGGTGAAGTCGCCGAACTCGGTGGGCACCCGGGCCTCCGCGGTGCGCCGCACCAGTTGTTCGGTGCGGCGGCGGTAACGGACCAGGTCGGCGATGGTGATGAGGACCAGCCCGTGCTCCTTGGCGAAGCGCTCCAGCTCACCCCGCCGCGCCATGCCGAGGCCGTCGGAGGTGACCACCTCGCAGAGGACGCCGGCGGGCGCCAGGCCGGCCATGGTGGCCAGGTCAACGGCCGCCTCGGTGTGACCGGCCCGCTTGAGGACCCCGCCGGGCCGGGCCCGCAGGACGTGGACGTGGCCCGGGCGGGCCAGGTCGACGGGACGGGTTGCCGGGTCGACCAGGGCCCGGATGGTCCGGGCCCGATCCCCGGCGGAGATCCCGGTGGTGGTGCCGTGGAGGACGTCGACGGTCACGGTGAAGGCGGTGCGCTGCACCTCGGTGTTGCGGGCCACCATGAGGGGCAGTTCCAGCTCGTCGGCTCTGGCATCGGTGATCGGGGCACAGATCAACCCAGAGGTGTGACGGACGAAGAACGCCATGCGGTCGGCGGTTGCGTGCTCGGCGGCCATGATCAGGTCGCCCTCGTTCTCCCGGTCCTCGTCGTCGACCACGACCACGATCTCGCCTCGCCGGATGGCGTCGATCGCCCCCTCGATGGGCGTTTCGTTCATGGGCTCAGCTTCTTTCGGTGGCCAGGGAGTCGTACGGTGTTGCCGCACCGGCGCCCAGCAGGCGCTCGGCGTACTTGGCAATCACGTCCACCTCCAGGTTGACCGCGTCGCCGGGGCGCCGATGTCCGAGGGTGGTGACCTCAGCGGTGTGGGGGATGACGGCGACGCTGAAGACGTCGTCGCCGATGTCGACGACGGTGAGGCTGACCCCGTCGACGGTGATGGATCCTTTGGGGACCAGGTATCGGGCCACCGCAGCCGGGGCCTCGACTCCGAGGTTGGGCGCGGCCGCCACGACGGTGCCGACGGCGTCGACGTGGCCCTGCACCAGGTGCCCGCCCAAGCGGTCCGCCAGGCGGACGGGGCGTTCCAGGTTCACCCCGTCACCAACCGCAAGGGTGGCCAGGTTGGTCCGCCCCAGGGTCTCGGCGACGGCGTCGGCCGCCCAGCCACCACCGTCGGCGTCGATCTCGACCACGGTCAGGCAGCAGCCGTTGACGGAGATCGACGCGCCCACGAAGGCGTCGGCGGTCACCACGGGCGCGTCGAAGAACAGGCGGGTGATCTCCCCGTCAGGGTCTCGGGAGCGCAGGCGTCCCAGCTCCTCGATGATGCCGGTGAACATCGCCGGTCACGCTAGAGCATCGGAGCCCGGTAGCACCTCGACGCAGAGGTCGTCGCCCAGGCGGCGGAGGTCGGTGATCCGACCCCGCCACAGCGATGCCATCGTCGGGGCCCCGGGGCCGGCGAACATCGGGACCCCGTCGTCACCACCGAGGAACGCCGGGGCCAGGTAGATCACGTACCGGTCGACCAGGGCGGCGGCGTGGAACCGCCACGCCACCGTCGCCCCACCCTCGACCATGAGCTGGAGCACCCCCCGGGCCCCGAGATCGTCGAGAACCGCCCCGACGTCGCCCTCCAGCTCCAGCGCCGGGTGGACCCGAGCGCCGGGCGGGGCCCGACCGAGCACCACGCGGAGGGGGTCCCGGCCCGCTACGTCGCGCACGGTGAGCGCGGGGTCGTCCGCCCGCACCGTGGCAGCCCCGACGGCGATGGCGTCACTCTCGGCCCGCAACCGGTGGGCGTCGATGCGGGCCAGCGGCCCGGTGATCCAGGTGCTGGAGCCGTCGGGGGCGGCGATGCGGCCATCGAGGGTGGCGGCCAGCTTGAGCACCACGAAGGGGCGGCCCGTTCGCCGGTGCTTGAGGTAGGGGGCCAGCTGGCTCTCGATCTCCGCGGCGCCCACCCCGGTGGCGACCTCGATGCCGGCGGCCCGCAGGCGCTCGACGCCGCGCCCCGAGACGTGGGGGTCGGGGTCCACGACGCCGACGACGACCCGGCTCACACCGGCGGCGATGACGGCGTCGGCACACGGCGGGGTCCGGCCCTGGTGCGAGCACGGCTCGAGGGTGACATACAGCGTCGCCCCTCTCGCCGAGGTGCCGGCGAGGTCGAGGGCCACGATCTCGGCATGGGGACCGCCGGGAGGCTGGGTGGCTCCCACCGCGACCGGCCCGCCGCCGCCAGGGACGATCACCGCCCCGACCCAGGGGTTGGGCGCCGTTCCGGTCCGCACCGTGGCTGCGGCCGCCACCGCCTCGGCCATCCAGATCCCGTCGAGCTCGGAGGACGGCCGGTCGGGCTGCGACCCGGTCACGGGTGCGGCGTGGGCGACCCGGCCAGGAGGCGCACCGCGTGCGGGATGATGTCGATCACCGCTTCGAGGCACTCGACGGCGCCCTTCGCGGAGCCGGGGGTGTTGAGGATGAGGGCCTGGTGGCGGGTCCCGGCGGCGCCGCGCGACAGCCGGCCCAGCGGGTTGACGGCGCGCATGGCCTCGGCCAGGCCGGGGGCCCGGCGGTCCAGGATCTCGTCGGTGCCCTCCGGGGTCAGGTCCCGGGGCCCGAAACCGGTGCCGCCGGTGGTGACGACCAGGCCGTTGAACCCCTCGCTGGCCCGGGTCAGGGCGGCGGCGACCGATGCGGTGCCGTCGGCCACGACGAGACGGTCGACCACGTCGAACCCCGCGGCGCTGAGCGAGTCGACAAGGGCCGCGCCCGAGCGGTCCTCCCTGGTCCCCGCGATCACGCCGTCGGAGACGGTGACGACTTTGGCCGCCGGGAGCGGCTCGATGTGGTCCATCTCCTGCACGCTACGTCAGTGGCCTCCCGGCCGGAGCGACCCTGCTGACTCGCAGGGCCAGGACGAACATGCCGTCGGTCCCCTCGGTCTGGGGCAGGAGCAGCCCACCTCTCCCGGCCGGGGCCCAGGGCGCTGCCGGCGGGGCGACGGGCACCAGATCGGGGCGGGTCGAGGCCAGCCACCGGTCGATGCCGGCCGTCTCCGCCGCCGTCAGGGTGCACACGCTGTAGACCAGCAGGCCGCCGGGGCGGACCAGGGCGGCCGACGCGGTGAGGAGCCGGCGCTGCAGGTCGGCCAGGCGATCGATGTCGCCGGGTTGGATCCGCCATCGGGCGTCGGGTCGCCGGCGGAGCACGCCCAGGCCCGAGCACGGAGCGTCGACCAGCACCCGGTCGAAGGTGGCCGGCGGCCACGGGGGCCGGGTGGCGTCCGCCACCACGACCGAGACGGAACCGGCCAGGCCCAGCCGGTCGACGTTGCCGGCCATCAGCGACGCCCGGGACGGCTCGACGTCAGCGGCCACCACCAGCGCCGGTCCCTCCCCGCCCGGCGCCGCTTGTGGCCCGCATGGTCCCCAGGCCATGGCCGTGGCCTTGCCCCCCGGTGCCGCGCACACGTCGACGACCCGCTCCCCGGCCCCGGTCCCGACGTGGGCGGCGACCAACTGGCTCGCCCGGTCCTGCACATAGCCGTCGGCCCGCTCGGTCATCTCCGCCGGGCGGTTCATGGTGACCAGCGCCGACCGGGCCGGGCCGGCGCCCAGGTCGGTCGCCAGCCGGGCGACCAGCCAGTCCGGGTAGGACAGCTCGGTCGCCGGGTCGGGCCAGTGGATCGCTCCTCCGTCGACGACGGCGGCCACCTTGCGCAACACGGCGTTGACCAGGCCCCGCCCCGGGCCCTGGACCTCCTCGACGGTGGCCGCCACCGCCGCGTGGGACGGGACCCGCAGCCAACCCAGCTGGTAGGCGCCCATGCGCAGGGCGGAACGCACCTGCGCATCGGTGCGGCCCTGCACGAACCGGTCGACCAGCCAGTCACACGCCCGTTGCATACGGCACGTCCCGTAGACCAGCTCGGTGACCAACCCCCGGTCGCGCCCGTCGAGGGCGGACCCGGCCAACGCCTCGGGGACCACCAGGTTGGCCCGCCCGCCGGCTTCGACGGCGATGAGCGCGTCGAGCGCCACCCGCCGGGCGGTGACGGGCCGGGGCCGGGC
>JALYVP010000108.1 GCA_030853185.1 Actinomycetota bacterium
AAGAGACCCTGCTGGCCACCACGTCGGAGCGCGACGGCAGGGCGATCGACCACGATTCCAGCGCGTCGATGGAGAAGAAGAAGCAGGAGGGATACTTCTGATGGTTGATGGCGCAGGGGGGCTGGTGGCCACCGACATCGACGCCTACCTCGCTGCCCACGAGAACAAGACGATGCTGCGGTTCCTCACCTGTGGCAGCGTTGACGACGGCAAGAGCACCCTCATCGGGCGGCTCCTCTATGACTCCAAGCTCGTGTTCGAGGACCATCTGGACGCCCTCGAGGCGGATTCCAAGAGGGTGGGGACCCAGGGCGGGGACCTCGATCTTGCCCTCCTCGTGGATGGCCTGATCGCCGAGCGCGAACAGGGCATCACCATCGACGTCGCCTACCGCTTCTTCACCACCGAGCGGCGCAAGTTCGTGGTGGCCGACACGCCCGGTCACGAGCAGTACACCCGCAACATGGTCACCGGTGCATCGACAGCTGAGCTGGCCGTCATCCTCGTCGACGCCCGTACCGGGGTGCTGGCCCAGACCCGACGGCACAGCTTCATCGTGTCGCTGCTCGGCATACGCCACGTGGTGCTGGCCGTGAACAAGCTGGACCTGGTGGGGTACTCGAGGGCGGTCTTCGAGTCGATCGACGCCGAGTACCGGCACTTCGCCCACGACATCGGTCTCACGGATGTCGTCAGTATCCCGATGTCGGCCCTCCGGGGCGACAACATCACCACACCCAGCCTCGAAACCCCCTGGTACGACGGTCCGACCTTGATCGGCCACCTGGAGACGGTGGAGATCGATGACATGGTTCGCGACCGTCCCTTCCGGATGCCGGTCCAGTGGGTGAACCGGCCCGATCCGGACTTCCGGGGCTTCGCGGGCCACATAGTGGGGGGCACGGTGCATCCCGGCGACCGGGTGCGGGTTCTGCCCTCGGGCCGGCAGAGCAAGGTGGCCAGGTTGGTCACCGCCGACCGTGACCTGGACGAGGCGGTCGCCGGCCAGTCCCTCACAATCGTGCTCGCCGACCAGATCGACGTCAGCCGCGGCGATGTCATAGCCGCCGCCGATGCTCCGCCGGCGGTGGCCGACCAGTTCGAGGCGACCATCATCTGGATGGGCGAGCAGGAGATGCTTCCCGGTCGGCCCTATCTCCTGAAGATCGGGGCTCGTGTCGTCGGGGCCTCTCTCGGTTCGCCCAAGTACACGGTGAACGTCAACACCCTCGAGCACACTGCGGCGAAGACGCTCGAGTTCAACGAGATCGGAGTCTGCAACCTCAACCTCGATCGGCGGGTGCCCTTCGACCCCTACGGTGAGAACCGGGACATGGGGGGATTCATCCTCATCGATCGGCTGACCAACGAGACGGTGGGCGCCGGACTGCTCCGCTTTGCTCTACGTCGCTCCGACAACGTCCACTGGCAGGCCATCGAGATCCACAAGGCGGCCCACGCCGCCATGAAGGGTCAACGACCGTGCGTCGTGTGGTTCACCGGACTGTCTGGGGCCGGGAAGTCCACCATCGCCAACGCCCTGGAGCGCAAGCTCCACGCCGATGGTGGGCACAGCTACCTCCTGGACGGTGACAACATCCGCCACGGGTTGAACAAGGACCTCGGGTTCACCGATGCCGACCGGGTGGAGAACATCCGGCGGGTGGCGGAGGTCGCCGGTCTGATGGTCGATGCCGGCCTCATCGTGTTGGTCTCGTTCATCTCGCCGTTTCAGGCCGAACGACAGATGGCGCGCGAGCGGCTCCAGGACGGCGAGTTCGTCGAGGTCTTCGTGGACACCGCGCTCGCCGTGGCCGAGGAGCGGGATGAGAAGGGGCTCTACGCCCGGGCCCGGCGGGGTGATCTGGTGAACTTCACCGGCATCGACTCGCCTTATGAGGCCCCCGAGCATCCCGAGATCCGCCTGGACACGACGCACCTCTCGGTGGAACAGGCGTCCGACCGGGTCCTGGAATACCTCCGCGACCACGGGATCCTCGGCCACTAGGTCCCGCAGCCCACCGAGCACCAGGGCCGCCGGTATCCTTAGGGCGATCCCTGATGCTCGACGAACGCAAGGCAGCGATCCTTCACGCCGTCGTGGAGGAATACATCGAAACCGCCCAACCGGTCGGGTCCGCTCATGTCGCCCAACGTTCGGCGCTGGCCGTGTCGTCGGCGACGGTCCGCAACGAGATGGGAGTGCTCGAGCGGGAGGGTTATCTCATCCAGCCCCACACCAGCGCCGGCCGGATCCCGACCGACAAGGGCTACCGGTTGTTCGTGGACTCTCTGGCTCCCGGCGCCCTGGGACCGGTGCAGAGCCAGCAGGTTCGGGCCTTCTTCGCTCAGGCTCACGGTGAGCTGGAGCGGACCTTGGCCGACACCAGCCGGCTCCTCTCGGCCCTCACCGACTATGCCGCAGTCGTGGTCGGTCCGTCTCATGAGGTGGCCAACATCCGATCGGTCCAGATCGTGGGGCTGGCACCCCGACTGGCCCTGGTCGTGATCGTTTTGTCCAACGGGGTGGTCGAGAAGCGCCCCCTGGAGCTGGCGACTGAGGCCGGCGACGTGACCTTGGGGGCGGCATCGACGCGGTTGTCCTCTCTGCTGGTCGGGAGGTCGTGGGGCGGAGCCGCCCCGGCCGTGCTGCCGAGTGGAGACGGGTCGGTGGACGACATCGTCACCGCCGCCCTCGGCGCCTTGGGCGGACCGGTCGAGGGGGACGGTGGTCAGGTCTTCATCGGCGGGGCGTCGCGCATGGCCGCCGCCTTCGACGCGGTGGAGACCATCCGCGGCGTGCTGGGCATCCTCGAGGAGCAGTACGTCATGGTGGGCTTGCTCTCCGACGTGCTCGGCCGGGGGCTTTCGGTGTCGATCGGCGCCGAACACGGTGTCCCGTCGTTGGCCGACTGCTCGGTCATCGTTGCCCCCTACGAGGTAGAAGGAGAGCAGCTGGGTACGGTGGGGATTCTCGGCCCGACCAGGATGCATTACGAACAAGCCCTGGCTGCCGTGGCCGTGGTGAGCCGGCGCCTGGGCCGTGCTCTGAGCGAAGGAAGCTAGTTGGCAGACGAGTACTATGACCTCCTCGGGGTGAGCAGCAACGCCACCGAGGACGAGATCAAGCAGGCCTACCGGCGGTTGGCCCGCGAGCTGCACCCGGATGCCAATCGTGGTGATGGCTCAACCGAGGAGCGGTTCAAGGCCATCAACCAGGCCTACGAGACGCTTCGCGACCCAGAGCGGCGCCGGCAGTACGACATGTTCGGCGCCGACCCTCGTGGCGGGGCCGGCAATGGCGCCGGTGACCCGTTCGGGTTCGGGGGTGCCGGTGCGGGCGGTCTCGGGGATCTCTTCGACAACCTCTTCGGCGGCGGGGCCAGCCCCTTTGGTGCCGCCGGAGGTCGGAGCGGACGGGCCGGTCCGCGCGGTGGCGAGGACGCAGAGGCTGTCATCGACCTCGAGTTCTCAGAGGCGGTCTTCGGAGCTGATCACACCCTCGACGTTCGCCTGCCGCAGACATGTGCAACGTGCGAGGGCAGCGGTGCCCGACCGGGCACGTCGGCAGCCACGTGCAGCACCTGCAACGGTATCGGCGAGGTGCGCCGGGTGCGCCAGTCCATCCTCGGCCAGATGGTGACCGCCGGGCCGTGCCCCAACTGTGGCGGCACGGGCCAGCAGATCCCCTCACCGTGCCAGGACTGCTCCGGTCAGGGCCGGCGGGTCCAGACCCGTTCCCTCACCGTGGAGGTGCCGGCGGGAGTCAACGAGGGAGCCACGCTCCGGGTCCCGGGGCGGGGCGCGGCCGGCCCGCGCGGTGGGCCACCGGGCGACCTCTACGTCCATCTCAGGGTTCGGAGGCATGCCACCCTGTCCCGCGAAGACGACCGGCTGCTGGCGACGGTGCACGTGGCGTTCACCCAGGCGGCACTCGGAACCGAGGTCGATCTCGAGAGCCTGGACGGCACCGAACGCCTCACCGTCCCGGCCGGGATCCAGAGCGGCAAGGACATCCGGTTGCGGGGCAAGGGAGTGCCCCACCTTCACGGGCGGGGTCGAGGCGATCTGGTGGTGACCGTCGTGGTGGACACCCCTGCCGATCTGACTCGCCAGTCCGACGAACTGCTGCGGTCCCTGGCTGCGGAGCGGGGCGAGGACGTGGCCCCGCCCGACCCTGGACTCATGTCGAAGATCCGCGGCGCGTTCAAGTAGGTCTGGCATCCCCGCCGGCTGCGACGGCCTCGACGCCCGCCGCCGCGCCGCCGCCCACGTGTTCGTGGCCGACGTCGAGGTTCCTGCCCTCGATGAGCGGGACGGGCACCACCTTCTCCGCGTCCTCCGCCTCCGCCCCGGTCAGACGATCAGCGTGGCGGACGGCACCGGTCGGTGGCGGCTGTGTGCGCTGCATTCGTCCCGCCCGGAGGGCCGGTCCGCTTCGGCGACCCTCGAACCGGTGACGGATGCGGTCGACGACCCTGAGCCTCACCCCGCGCTCACGGTGGCGTTCGCCCCCACCAAAGGCGAACGGCCGCAGTGGGCCGTGGCCAAGTTGACGGAGCTGGGAGTCGACCGGATCATCCCTCTGGTGACAGCCCGCTCCGTGGTCCGTTGGGACGAGAGCAGCCCTGAGCGCCGCCACCTCCGATGGGCCGAGGTCGCCCGCCAGTCCGCCATGCAGTCCCGCCGGGTGCGCCTGCCGGAGATCGATCCGCCGACTGAGGTGGCTCAGGTGGCGGGGGCCGCCGGGACATCCGCCGTCCTCGCCGTTCCCGGCGGCGACCGGCCCACCCTGGACCATCCCACCGTCCTGATCGGGCCGGAAGGAGGGTGGAGTCGCGACGAGGAGTTGGCCGTCACCGCCACGGTGGGTCTCGGTCCGCTGGTGCTGCGAACGGAGACGGCCACCGTGGCGGTGACGTCGCTCTACGTGGCCTTGCGGACCGGCCTGGTGGTGAAGGCACCGTGATGGCGCCGTTCGGCATCTACGTCCACATCCCCTTCTGCGTGGAGCGCTGCGACTACTGCGCCTTCGCCACGTGGACGGACCGGGCCCATCTGATGGGTCGTTACGCCCGAGCCTGCGTGCGCCAGGCCCGTGATGCGGAGCTCTCGCCCGCTTCCTCGGTGTTCTTCGGGGGCGGTACGCCGTCGTTGCTCGATCCCGATCTGTTCGTTCAGATCCTCGATGCCCTCCCGCGCCGGCCGGGCGCAGAGGTGACCGTCGAATGCAATCCCGAGACCGTCACCCCCACCCTTCTCACCGCCTATCGGGCGGCGGGCGTCACCCGGTTGTCGTTCGGGGTTCAGTCGATGGTGCCCGAGGTGCTGTCCTCGCTCGGCCGTCGCCATGACCCAGCCGCGGTTCGCGGGGCGGTGACCGCCGCGGCCGACGCCGGGTTTGGCGACGCCTACAGCGTCGACCTCATCTTTGGTGCCGCCGGCGAGTCCGTTGACGCCTGGCGCCGGTCACTCGAGGAGGTCCTCGCCCTCGATCCCGGTCCGGCGCATGTCAGCGCCTACGGGTTGACCGTCGAGCCGGGCACCCCCCTGGGGGCCGACCGCCGACGCCATCCGGATCCCGACGACCAGGCCGACAAGTACGCCCTCACGGACGATCTCCTGGGCCAGGCGGGCCTGGCTTGGTACGAGATCTCAAACTGGTCCCGCCCCGGCGCCGAGTGCTCCCACAACCGGTTGTACTGGTGCCAGGGTTCGTATCGCGGCATCGGCTGCGCCGCCCATTCCCACGCGGTCCTCTGCGACGGCCGCTCCAAACGGTGGTGGAACGTTCGGACACCCGAGCGCTACGCCAAGCTGGTCGAGGGTGGTACCGACCCCGAGGCAGGCTCCGAGGTGCTCGATCCCGAGACCAGGCGGTGGGAGGCATTGACCCTGGCCCTGCGCACCAGGGAGGGAGTTCCCCTCGGCGCCTTGGCCGACGATCCGTTGCTCGACGGACTGATTCGAAGGTCAGGCGGGCGGGCCGTGCTCACCGTGCGGGGTCGCCTCCTGGCGAACGAGGTGGCGGCTCGACTCATGGCTTGAGCTCACAGGCTGCGGCTCAAGGCTGCGGCTCACAGGCTGCGGCCCTTCCCTCGTCGGCGGGTGAGAACAGCCTGGATGGCGACGAGCACAAGCGCGATGAAGAAGCCCACTCCCGACAGCTCGGCGAAGACCGGGCTCACGTGGCCGCTCTGCTTCTTGGTGGTGAGGGGCAAGGTCGATGGCGGCGCTGGGAGCCCAGGACCGCCCAGCGGAGCCACCGTCGTCGTGGTCGTCGACGCCGGGGCGGTCGTCGTCGTATCCGTAGAGGCGGTGCTGCGTGAGTAGCTGGTGGTTGGGGACTGGCGGGTCGTGTAGGTGGTGCGGGAACGAGAGGCGCTTGTCGGTGTCGTTGCCGCCGTGGTCCTCGGTGTCGTCGCTGCGGTGGTGGGAGTCGGGGTGGTGGACGCCGATGTCGTCGGACTCGTGGCCGCCACGGGGAGCAACGCCACCGGCAGGTTGGCCGCTCGTTGCGAGGCCGCGGGCGCGGGTCGGATGACCGAGATGCATACGGCCACCGCTCCCGCGCCGAGGACTGCGGCGAGGCCCGGCCGCAGAAGGCGGAGGCGGGCTTGGACCGGACCCGACCCGCCGCCAACCCCACCGCCGTCCTGTCGTTGCGCCGTTCGGTCGTCCATCACCACCGAGCGTAACGGGCCGGGTCGCCACAGTACGAGGGGTGGGCCCGGGACGGCAGGCGGGCCCCAAAGCGTCGGTCGCCGAGACGCTCGGCCAGACGCCGGGCTGACGGCCGATGGCGCCCGGACCCGACCCCCTCGAGCACGTGGGCCAGTACCTCCGACTGGTCACCGGCGCCGAGCAGGCCGGCCAGAGTGCGAGCGAGGGCGAGCACGTCTGCGGTCACGCCTGGTTCCGGGCTGCACGGCGCCGCTGTCGCCCCGGAGAACCCGCACAGCACGGGTCGGCCGGCAGTGTCGACGAGGATGTGATCGGCGCTCAGCCGCCCGTGGGTGACGCCGGCATCGTGGAGGTCGGCCACGGTTGTGGCGACCACGGTCCCCAGGCCGGCTACCTCCGAGGCCTTGACCTCGTCCATGGTCGCAAGGGGCCGGCCGGTCACGGCCCGGGTTCGCACCACGGTCCGGCCGACTGGGGAAGCCATGCGTCCCGCCAGGGTGACGACACCCGGGTGGGCGGCCAGACCGAGGACCCAACCCTCGTGCCGGAGCCGGGCGTCGTCGGCCGGCGTCTCTGCCGACTTTTCGAACCAAACCGCGCCTTCAGCCATGATGAAACCACATCTCATAACAGGAAAACATACGAACCATGGCATCGGTGCGCAAGGGGGTTTCCTGCGGAGGCGGCTCGAGTACCCGTTGTCAGTGGCCGCTGGCAAGATGACCCCATGCGACCGGTTGACCACGACGGACTGTTCTCGCCCGACAGCGTCACCTGGCGGCTCCACGCCGATCCGGTCTGTGTCGTCGGAGGGATGCGCGCCCTGCTCATCCAGGCTCTCGAACCAAGGGCCATGGCGGGCGTGGACCAGCATTCGTCGTTCCGGGACGACCCTTGGGCCCGGTTCCGCAACACCGCCTCGTTCATCACCACGGCCACGTTCGGTCGCCGGGAGGAAGCCGAGCGGCTGGGGGCGATCGTCCGTCGTGTCCACCAGTCGGTTCGGGGCATCGACGCAGTGACGGGTCAGCGGTACCGGGCCGACGATCCCGACCTGCTGGCCTGGGTCCACAACGTCCTGGTGCACTCCCTGCTCGTATCCAAGCGCCGCTACGGCGGGGGGATCGGGGGGGCGGACGCCGACCGTTATGTGGAGGAGATGACCCGTCTGGCCGAGCTGGTGGGCCTTCCCGCCGATGCCGTGCCTCACTCGACCGCCGGTCTGAGGGTGTACTTCCGGGATCGCCCGCTGGTCATCTCCGACTTGGCCCACGAAGCGAAGCGGACCGTGCTGGCCCCGCCGCTGCCGGCCCGGGTGCGCCCGGCGTGGGCCATGCTCGACGTGGCCGCCGTCGCCGTATTGCCCCGGCGGGTGCGCGATCTCTACGGGCTGTCCTGGTGGCCCATCTCCGCCGGTCCGGTGCGGGCGGCGGCAACCTCGGCCTTCAGCGTGCTGCGGCTGATCAGCCCCGGACCTCCGCAGCTGCGTACCGCTCGACAACGGCTGGCCGCCGCCTGACGGGATAGGTAGTTACCCGAACTACGGAAAAAATGGTTAGCATGGGGAACAATCTCGCTGGCGCCTGTGCTTCACCCTTTGTGGACCTTGGGGTGATAGAGGCCGACAGAGGGAAGATCGCATTGACGAGAGGTGACCGATGAGCAACGCCGCAGCTGTGACCGACGGGGACATCACACCCGCCGCCGCAAAGAGCGCCCACCCGGACCGCTACAAGTGGGTCGCCCTTTCGAACACGACGATCGGTGTCCTCATGGTCACGATCAGCGGGTCGATCACCCTGATCTCCCTGCCCAACATCTTCGACGGCATCCACCTCAACCCCCTCGGACCGGGCAACACGTCGTACTTCCTGTGGATGCTCATGGGCTTCCTGCTCGTCACCGCCGTGCTAGTGGTGAGCTTCGGGCGCATCGGCGACATGTACGGCCGGGTGAAGATGTACAACCTCGGCTTCGCCGTGTTCACCTTCTTCTCGATCCTGCTGTCGGTGACCTGGCTCCAGGGCCACGCCGGGGCCCTGTACCTGATCATCATGCGGATCTTCCAGGGTGTCGGCGGGGCGTTCCTCTTCGCCAACTCCAGCGCCATCCTGACCGACGCCTTCCCCACCGAGCAGCGCGGCCTGGCCCTCGGGATCAACTCCGTGGCGGCGATCTCCGGCTCGTTCCTCGGGTTGCTGATCGGGGGGGTCCTGGCGCCCATCAACTGGCGGCTGGTCTTCCTCGTCTGCGTGCCCATCGGGCTGTTCGGCACTGTCTGGGCCTACCTGAAGCTCCAGGACAGCGGTCAGCGGGTGCATGCCAAGATCGACTGGGCGGGCAACATCACGTTCGCCGTGGCGCTGATCTCCATCTTGACGGGCATCGTCTACAGCATCCAGCCCTACGGCGGCCACACCATGGGCTGGACCAACCCCGGCGTCATCGCCGCCCTGGCCGGCGGGGTGATGACCCTCATCATGTTCGGGATCATCGAGGGCAAGGCCACCGACCCGATGTTCCGGCTGCCCCTGTTCAAGATCCGGGCGTTCAGTGCCGGCAACCTGGCCAACCTCCTCGGTGCCCTGGGCCGGGGAGGCATCATGTTCATCCTCATCCTCTGGTTGCAGGGCATATGGCTGCCTGAGCACGGCTACTCGTTTGTGCAGACACCGCTGTGGGCGGGCATCTACATGGTGCCGTTGACCATCGGTTTCCTCATAGCCGGGCCGGTCTCAGGGGTCCTCTCGGACCGTTACGGTGCCCGTCCGTTCGCCACGGGCGGCATGATTGGCGCGGCCATCGCGTTCTACCTGCTCACCGTCCTTCCCATCGACTTCGGCTACGCCGCCTTCGCCGCCATCCTCCTGCTCCTCGGGCTGTCCATGGGCGTGTTCGCGTCACCCAACCGGGCTGCGGTCATGAACTCGCTGCCCCCCGACCAGCGGGGCGCCGGGGCGGGGATGATGAACACCTTTCAGAACGCCTCCCAGGTGCTGTCGATCGGGCTGTTCTTCGCCCTGATCACCATCGGCATGGCCGCCACCCTCCCGTCCCGGCTGACCGGCGCCCTGATGAGCCAGGGCGTCGACGGGAAGCTGGCCCACACCATCGGGGCCACTCCGCCCCTCGATAGCCTGTTCTCGGCGTTCCTCGGTCTCAACCCCATCAACACGCTCAACCAGCAGTTCCACGGTGCCGTGCTTGCCGGGCGCTCACCTACCCAGGTCGCCCACCTGACCGGGCGGGGCTTCTTCTCCCAGGTGCTCTCCTCACCGTTCGGGACGGGCCTCCACTACGCCTTGATCTTCGCGGTGATCTGCTCGCTCGTCGCTGCGGTGGCGTCGCTGCTCCGGGGCAAGCGGTACGTCCACGGTCAGGACATGGGGACGGGCGATGCGGCGCCGGCGCCGAGCTTGGCCATGGCGTCGCCGGCCGCTCAGGTCACCGAGTCCCTGGCCCCGTCACCCGCCTATGACGGCGATCGCCAGCCCGTCACTGCCGGCGTGACGTCGGGGTCCGCGGTCTCCATGGAGGCGGCGGGTGCTCGCAGATCGGATGCGCCGGCCCGGCCGACCAACGGTCAGGCGACCAACGGTCAGGCGACCAACGGTCAGGCGACCAACGGTCAGGCGACCAGCAGCCACACGATGCCTGACCATACGACCAATGGCGCGACGACCGGTGGCCATGCCCTCAACGGTCATCAGCCGTACGGCCAGACGACCACTGGATCGGTCCCCGACGCTGCGGGGAATGGCCTCGACGCTGGCGGCTCGTCACCCGATCCGGGGGCCGAGCCCACAGTGGCCGAGCCCACGGTGGCCGAGCCCACGGTGGCCGAGCCCACGGTGGCCGGGGCCGTCCCGGGTGCCGGAGACGAGGCTCGGGGGTTCGCCCCCGCCGGTGCCGGAGCCGGGTCTCCACCCCCGGCC
>JALYVP010000391.1 GCA_030853185.1 Actinomycetota bacterium
CCTGGTCTGCGGCGGCGGACGCCTGGGATGCGGTCGGCGTGGACGCTGAGTCGACCCCGAGCTCCATCGTCTACTCGTCCCCGATCAGGGCGCGGAGATCGTCACGGACGGCCGCCTCGCCCACGTCTTCGATGAAGACGGAGGGGGCCGAGTCAACGTTCTCTTCATCGCCGTCGCCGTCGTCCCCGCCGGCCAGCCGCCACACTCCGGCGGGGCCGGCATCCATCCAGCGGACCTCGCCCAGCTCGTAGACATCGGCCCTCACCAGCCGAGCCAGGCGAACCGTCCCGGCGAGTCGTTGCTGGCGTCGGGCGTTGAGCCAGCGCGTTGCGGTCGTGTCGTCCACGCCGGCATCGACCAGCTGCTGTTCCAGATCCGCCCAGCGACCGGCCCGAGCCAACCGCTCCGTCTCGACCATGACGGCGGCGGGCATGGTCAGCTGGGTCGAGGTCGGCGGGACCGTCGACGCGGGCAGCTCCAGGAGCGACCACACGACCCCGGCCAGGGTCGCGTCCTGGCGATCGACGCGCCAGATGTCCAGCTCGCGCTGGCCGAGGCTGAGCACGCCGCCGGCCTGGTCGGCCACCGCCACGTGGCGGGACGGCTCGTCCGCCCCGACGTCGACCACCACCTCCACCACGACCGCCGGCGCGAGGAGCGGGGAGAGCTGGGCGGCGGCCCCCGGGGCAAGAGCGGCGCTCGGCTTGTCGTCGAGCACGGCCAGGCCCCGGGCGACGAGCGAACGGGTGGCGAAGGCTTCGGCCAGTGCCGTGTCCTCGTCGCCGAGATCCAGGTCGAGCATGGACGGCAGGGACACGCCGGCGATCAGGCCGACGACGCGCAGCTCCTCGACGGTGAGGGCCCAGCCGGGCGTGCGGATGTCGGTCTCCGGGCAGGTCATGAGGCACCTTCTCCGGTCACAGTCCCGCCCCTCCCGTCGGTGGTCCCGGATGGTCGGCGGCGTCACGGACCCGTTCGGCCAGGCCCTGCCAGGCCGGGTCGCCCGGCGGGGGCAGGGCGGGTCGGGTCCACCCGATCGACCGAAGAAAGGCGGTCGGATCGTGCTCGGTCCGCAGGACCGTGTCGACGAACGTCTGGTCATGGCTCAGGGCCACCTGTTCCGCCCGGACCCGTTCGGCTGCCGCCCGCAGCAGCCGGGCCACGTGGACCAGCTCCTCCGACCGGCTCTGCCCGGCGGCGCGAACGGCCCGGATTCGGTCGTCGAATCGCTGGGCGGCCGACCCCTGCCACACCAGCTGGCGCGTCCGCTCGGCGATCGTGGCGTCGACGTGGTCGAGGAGCGTGGCCAGCCGGGCGACGTCGGTCGCCGCCTCCTCGAGCGTCGCTTCGGAGAGAGCCGTCGACATCACGACCTCCCTTCGTCAGCCGGACCGGGCCGCTGACGAAGGCGATCGGATCGGGTCCGGTGCATGGAATCAGCTGCCGACCTGGATCAGCGCCTGGGCTCGGCGGCCGACCTCGTCGCCGGCATCCTTCAGCGCCTCCTCCAGGCGCACCAGGGCCGGCCGGAAGTCGCTCTCCCACGCGGTGCGGAAGCGGTCGGCGGCGCCGCCCTGCCACCAGGTGGCATCGACGTCACCGCTCAGGGCGGTCATCAGGTCGGACACGGTGACAGACTGGCGCTGAAAGCTGGTTTGCAGGTGCTCGAGCTCGGGGATCTGGGCTCCGATGATGCCGGACATGGGTCCTCCTCGGTTGTGGCCAAGTGCGAATTGCACTCGGTACTGGAACTGTACGAGCAGGGACCTGGGCTGCCAATCGGAACCCCTTCCCAAACCACCCAGCTCCCGTGGCCGTCCCTCAGCGCACGGTCACGCACGCCGCCGGCGCGCCGGACCGGGCCAGCCCGGCCGGTAACCGGCCGTGGAAGACGGCGTAGACCTGGAAGCAGTGCGAGCCAGTCGGGACTCCGTCGAGGATGACGGTGGTCGCCCCCGGCGGCGGCTGGGGCTGATTCACCGTCCCGTCGCGGCGCAGAAGGTACAACCAGAATCTCTGCTGGCTCCCCAGGTCGGCCCATGCCACCTTCACGGCGCCGACCCCGGTGGCGGTGACGGTGGCCGTGATGCCCGTCGACGCGTCCGTCGTCGGCGTGGGCCCCGGCCAGTTCAGTGCCACGCCGATCCCGGCGCCGACGGCGACCAGCACCGAGGCGACCAACGCGCCCAGTCGAGCCCGGCGTGACCAGCGCGGGGAGTGGCCACCAGGGGGCTCGGGCACGGGGGCCGGCGCAAGGGGCAGTGATGACACACGGGTCATCAGGTCGTCGCCGGCGGCGGGATCAGGCTGATGGTCTCCCGGGCCGGCCGGGTCCACCGGCGGGCCACCCCAGAACCGGGGGGTGCGGTCCCACCCCGGCTCGGCTGCATCGAGCGCCGCCCACGGGGGCACCTGCTCCGGCGGCACCTGCGCCGGGAACAGCTGCGCCGGGGGCAGCGGAGGCAGCGGTATACCGGCGGCGGTGACCGTGGCCGGCGACGCCGGCTGGACCGGGCTCGGGCTCGTCGCGTCCAACCCTGTCCGACCGGACAATGGGGCGACGCCGGCCAGGTCCCCGACGAGCCGTTCGAGATCGAGGGCCGCGGTCGCGGCCTCGGGGCGGGTCTCGGGGTCTTTGGCCATGCAGCCGGCGACCAGGCTCCAGAGGGCGTCGGGCATGCCGGTGGGGCGGACCGGCTCGAGCTCGAGATGGGCCCGCAGGATGGCGCCCGCATGCTCGAAGTTGAAGGGGAGCCCGCCG
>JALYVP010000392.1 GCA_030853185.1 Actinomycetota bacterium
TGCCCGGCCCCTGTCGCCGTCGGCAACCGCCCGGGTGGCGACGGCTGCCACCGGCCCCAACCCCGTCGTCCCGTCGGCCGAGGAACCGCTGTCCGGCGGGTCGCCGACCTACGATCCGTGCCCGGCCCAGGACCTCACCCTGCCCGGCCAAGGCCCGTCCCTGGCCGGGGAGGTGTTCATCCCATCGGTGCCGGCCGTCCCCCTGGAGGGCCCGGCGTCGAGGTTCGATCCTGCCCCCGGCGAGGTGCCCGCCTCCTACGACAGCACCATCCTGCGGCCCGCCGACACCGCCCGGTACCCGGGGCTGCGGCCGTCGGTGGTGCTGATGCACGGCATCTACGGCGAGCAGTGCCAGATGTGGTGGCTGGCCCGTTATCTGGCCGGGGCCGGCTACATCGTCGTGAACCTGACCAGCCCGACTCCCCCCGAGCACAACGCCAGCTACGGGGTGGCGATCGACGCCGCCCGCTCCGCCGTGCACTTCCTGGGCAATCCCCTGGAGAACCCCTACGGGACCAGCACCGATCCAGCCGACATCGCCCTGGCCGGCTGGTCGGAGGGCTCGGTGGCGGCCAGCGTGGCGCAGGGCCTGCCCGACATGGGAGCGGTCCGGGCCATCGTGGCCCTCGATGACCTGCGGGGTTCGTTCCTGGGCGACAGCGGGGCACCGATGACCTTCTGTGCCCCGCCCTTCGAGGGGGCGGTGACCCCGCGGGTGCCCGCCCTCGGCTTCGCCAGCGACACCCCCTGCGACGTCGAGCCCACCGACACCAGCCCCGACCTCAAGCTGTCCGGCTTCAGCCGCTGGCGCGACGCCGGCGTTCCCGCCGTCGAGTTGCCGTTGGCCGGCTACCGCCACTTCGACTACGAGTCCAGCGGCACCAAGCTGTACCCGGTGGGCGAGTTGACCCTGGCCTGGCTCGACGCCTGGTTGGGGAACCAGCCCGATGCGCTGCACCGGTTCAGCCAGTGCCAGACCGACGGCGGCTTGCCGATGGCCGGGACCCTCTCCGCCACCTTCCACGCCGGCGCCTACCTGCCGTCGCAGGGCATCGACACCACGAACTGGGGCCAGGACCTGGCCGGGCGCTGTGGCGCCGATCCGGCCGTCGTCGGGACCACCCCCGCCCGCTGAGCGGCGGCGCGACAAACCGGCCCCGGCCCGGCTCTACACACTGACTCTCAGACACACTGACCCTCAGCCCGGACGCGCTTGTGCACCCGGTACGACGAAAGGTGGGCCACCTATGGCCGATTCCAGCCCCGACCAGACGACCGCGGCCCCGCCGGCGGCCGGATCCGGCGTCTCCGTGGAGCCGACCGGCGACGAGCACGGTCGCACCACCATCGCCGAGTCGGTGGTGTCCAAGATCGCCTCCCTGGCCGCCCAGGAGGTCTCCGGGGTCGACAGCCTGGGCGGCGCCATCTCCGGGGCCATCGCCGGCGTGGTCGGCCGGGTGCGCGGCTCGGAGCACAAGACCGCGGGTGTCGGCGTCGAGGTCGGCGCCAAGCAGGCGGCGGTGGACCTGACGATGAAGGTCCGCTACCCGTTCCCGATCCACGAGGTCGCCGACGCGGTGCGCCAGAACGTCACCGAGCGCATCGAGTCCATGACCGGCCTGGAGGTGGTCGAGGTCAACATCGCTGTCACCGACCTCGCCTTCGACACCGACGAGCCCGGTGCCGAACCGGCGTCGGATCGGGTGGCCTGACGACCCCGGCCGCCTGCCCCTCCGGCGATGAGCCCGGTACCATTGCCGGCGTGGCCGAGGCGATGGGCGAACGACAGTGAGGACGCTGCGCCGAAGCTTGCTGGCGTTGTTCCTGGCGCTCGGAGCCATGGCCGTGGTCCGGCTGCGCGGGAGCGGCGGGACGCCGCCCAGGCGGGGCGGTTGGCGGGAGTTGCCGTCCTCCGAGCTGGACTGATCCCGTGCGGGTAGCCGTGGTGGGCGTCGGCGCCGTCGGCCGGGTGGCGCTCGACGCCCTCGCCGCCGACCCGGACGTGCGCTCCGTCGTCGCCGTCACCTCCCGGCGCCTGACAACCGGTCTCCATGGGAGCATCGAGGTGCGGCGCGGGGCGGGCACCGGCGCCCCCGTCGACGCCGACGTGGTGATCGTGACCGATCCCCGCCAGACGAGGCGGGTGGCCGCTGACGCCTTGGTGCACGGGGCCCACGTGGTGGCCACCGCCGATGATCCGATAACGGTGCGCAGCCTGCTCGCCCTGCACACCGAGGCCCAGGAACGACACCTGACGGTGGCCGCCGGGGCCGGGCTTGCTCCCGGACTGGGTTGCGTCCTGGCCCGGTGGGCCGGAGCCCGACTCGACGTCGTCGACGAGGTGCACGTGGCCTCGAGCGGCACGGGCGGTCCGGCGTGCGCCCGGGCTCACCACGCCGCCCTGTCGTCGATGGCGGTCGACTATCACGAGGGGGCGTGGCGGCGCCGGCCGGGAGGTTCGGGCCGGGAGCTGGTGTGGTTCCCCGAGCCGGTCGGCGGGGCCGACTGCTACCGCTGCGACCGGGCCGACCCGCTTCTGGTCGTCCCCGCCTTTCCGGGGGTGCGCCGGGTCACCGCCCGAGTGGCGGCCACCAGGCGGGACCGCACCACCGCCTGGCTGCCGATGATGCGCCCCCCGCACCCGGAGGGACTGGAGGGGGCGGTGCGCGCCGAGGTTCGCGGCTGGCGGGCCGAACGGGCCCACACCGAGGTTGTCGGTGTCAGCGCCCGCCCCGCCCTCGCCGCCGGCATC
>JALYVP010000393.1 GCA_030853185.1 Actinomycetota bacterium
CGCTGCCACCTCCACCGGGCTCATCTGGATGCACCCGTCGAGCTGCTCGGCGTCTTCGAGGAACCCGACCACCTCTGCGACGTCGACGATGTTGTGGCTCCCGGCCACGGCCTCGAGGGTGTCGCCGGGCTCATACCCACAGCTGTTGCACCCACCGATGTGGTAGCCGCCGAAGAGGCGCGCCGGGCACTCGGGTACGCCTCCAGAACCTCGCGCATCGTGGGGTGCCTGGTGATCGCCGGTCGAGTCATCGTCTCGTCTCCCTGCGCCTGCGGTTTGGAACTCTCATAGGAGGAGGATATGTTACACAAGTTGGTACTTGTCAAACTGGCGTCTTGGTCTCGCCGGCGGTAACCTCAGAGCGTGATCGATGCTGTCCACGAGCCCCTAGCCGACCTTTCGCCCGCACAGAGGCAGGTCGTCGTCGCGCTCACGAGGCGTGGGGAGGCATCGGCCGAAGAGCTGGCGGAGGCCCTGGGGATCACTCCGAGCGGTGTCCGTCAACACCTGGCCGCCCTCAGGGCCGCCGGGGTCGTCGCCGCCCGTCAGGAGCGGGGCCGGCCGGGGCGCCCGACTGACCTCTACCACAGCACCGATCTCGCCGAGGCCGTGCTCCCCACGGCCTCCGTCGACCTTTCGGTCGAGTTGCTCGGCCACATCGAGGACGAAGACCCACAGCTCGTCTCCCGCGTCTTCGAGCGCCGCCGAGATCGGCGGGTCGCACAAGCTCGGACGCAGCTGGCGGGCAAGAACCTCGACGAGAAGATGGCGTTCCTCGCCGGCATGCTCGACGAGGAGGGATATCTCGCCGACTTCGAGAAGCTCCCCGGCGGGGCCTACAGGATGACCTTGCACAGCTGCGCCATCTGGGCAGTGGCGTCCCGGTACGGTCAGGCCTGCACCACCGAACTCGAGTTCCTCCGGGAGGTGCTCCCCGACGTCGAGATCGAACGGGTGGCGCACAAGGCAGCGGGCGCCTACGCATGCGGGTATGAGATCCGACCACGTGTCGCCGCGCCGCTGCGCGTCAGCGGCGCCGGCCACTTAGGTCCGATGCCCTCGAGCCTGCCGGCGACGTCCCGGCCTTCTCCAGTGACAGCTACGAGCTGCTCAAGTCCCCCGGGACCCGTAGAGATGGCCCACCTGTACTGCCCGACACCTCTTCAAGGCGGCCGGCCTGCTCCGCACTACCCCGTAGCCGACGGCGACGACACCTCACCGACCCAACCGAAGACCCAACCGACAGGAGCCCGTCGCTGATGAGCACAACCCAGATCCCGACCGCACCCGTGATCACGATCACCGCCAACGCCGGCGCCAAGATCGCCGAGCTGATCGCCCGAGAGGGCAACGAGAACCTGGCCCTCCGGGTCGCTGTACGGGCCGGTGGATGCTCCGGGCTCTCCTACGAGATGTTCTTCGACACCGAAGTCGATCCCGAAGACCACCTGGCTGTATTCGGCACGGTCAGGGTGCTTGTCGACCCGGCCAGCGCCCAGCACATCGCCGGAGCAACCCTCGACTACAACGACGGCCTCCAGGGCGACGGCTTCCACATCGACAACCCCAAGGCCCAGCGATCCTGCGGCTGCGGGCAATCGTTCGCGTAGCGCCTTCGACGCGCACGCGAAGCGGTAGGTTCCCTGCTGCCGCAGAACTGGCCTGATCCCACCGAACGACTCGTCAAGGTCCTCCGGCTCGTGGCCTGCTGCTCCGCGGACACCTCCGCCGGCTTCTTCCTGGCCACACCTTCCAGTGTTGCACTCATGGTCTGTACCCTTCTCGCCGAGCAATCCGCTCAGCGTTTCAGGCCAGAAACACCGTTTGGTGGACACTCCCGACTAGGAACCAACGTTTGGGGGTCAGTGGGCGGATCGTTTGGGGTGTCGGGCTCCGGGGTCGGTGACGTCATACCAGCCCCTTACGGCGTCGGGGCTCGGTCCTGGGTAGAGCTCGGTGAGGGTGCGCAAGGAGAGGTAGCCGGTGATCTTTTGGAGGATCGGGAGGGGGCAGCCGGTGTCGGTGAGTTCTCGGATGCGGGTGTGGCAGAGCTGGTGGAGGGTCCAGCCGGTGGTGGCGGTAAGCAAGCCCAGGGGCCGGGTCACCGCGCTGCTGACGGCGGAGGAGATGGACCAGGCGACCACCAGGTCCCCCCGTCTACCGCGCGCCCGGGGAAGGCTAACCCGCCGCAGAAACGGCCGCCGGCCAAGTGATTCCTCTTGTCCCGTTCAGCACAGGGCCGGATGCGGCAAATACGGCGCAGGTGGGGCCGCGAAACCCCAGGGTGACCAGCGGGACCCACGGCGCCAGCTTCAGGCCAGCCGCCACTGCCATCCGGATGGCCCACTGCTGCCAGTGAGCCGGGGTGTCCGGCCTCGCCTCCGGCGGCCCTGACGATCCCTTCCGGTGGCTGACTATGGAAAGGGCAGAACCCCTACCCCGTCGGGGCCTCGCCCGCGTTTGGGCTGCTCAGGGCACCCACGGAAACAGCAGAAGACCCGTCCCTTCGGACACCCGCTGGCGAAAGACCACGCAACGGGGAGCGGACCGACCCGATCCAGCAGCTCCGGTGCGACGCCGTTGGGAATTTCACCGCAACCCCCGGTGAGACCGCCACTTCCTGGCCGTTTGCTACCGCCATCCCTCCTAGGTGGCTCCTGATGTATGGCGGTCCAAGGACGGCATGGTGGACCCCGAGCCGGCGAGGATGATGTCTTGTGACCGTTGTGGTCCTCCCGATCTGTTCGT
>JALYVP010000394.1 GCA_030853185.1 Actinomycetota bacterium
CGTATCTCCGACTGAGGGTGTTCTCGGTGATCGGGTACTTCGTGCCGGCCTGCTCCAGCGAGGACGCCACCGAGTTGCAGGCGTCGGCGAACGCCTTCATTCCCGCTGACCACTGCGCACAGAGCTGCGAGATGGCCTCGCTGGTGGTGAACCCACCGGAGATCCCTGCGCTGGTCAACCCTCCCGCCGCCCCTTGGACCGTGCTACCGGCGCCCTTCACGGTGGACCCCGCGGCGGTGATCTGTTCAGGCTGTACCTGGATTGTCCCCGACCCTGCCACCGCGCTCTCCTGTCGCTCCTGGATGCCCAGTCTGCACCACCGGGCCCCCACTCGATTGGGTAACCCTCCCCAAACCGGCTCGGCGCTAGTCTCCACCGAATGGTTGGCACCACCACCTTGATAGACGCCATCTGCGCCCGAGCCCGGGAGCTGTCACCCGGCGAGGCCTCCGAGGCCGAGCTGGTCGTCATGGCCGGCGACGATCGCGACGCCTTGGAGGCGGCCCGGGACCGGGTCGCCTACCGCCTCCACGGTCACGCCGGCGACCACGCCGCCACCGCCGCCCTCACCCTCCTCAACCGGGCCCTGGTCCGCTACGGGTGGTCGGAGCGCTACGACTGGAAGGTGCGGTGGGCCAAGCACCGCAAGCCCTGAGCCGACAGCGCCCTCACGACGCCGCCAGGGCGGCCAGGAACTTGGCGGCGAGGGGGGCGGCGACCGTCCCGCCCACCCCTCCCCCGTAGACGAACACAGCGAAGGCCAGGTCGCCCCGGAACCCGATGAACCAGGCGTGGGTGGGCAGGGTGGGTCCCGAGCCGAACTCCGCGGTACCGGTCTTGCCGAAGGTGCCGGCCGGCAGGTTGGCTCCTCCCGCCGTTCCCCCCGGCGCCACCACGGCCGCCATGAAGGTATGCAGGGCGGCGATGATGGCGGGGTCGACGGGGGCCGGTGGTGCCGTGTCGTCGGGGGTGCCGGCAACCAGCCGGGGCTCGTGGAGGGTGCCGTTGGCCGCGGTGGCGGCAACAGCCGCCATGGCCAGCGGGGAGACGGTGATCTGGCCTTGGCCGATGGTCGAGGCCGCCTTGATGTCGTCGGAGGTCGGCGTCGGAACCTTGCCGCCGTCAGCGGGCAGGCCGAGGTTGAACGTGGTCCCGACCCCGAAGCGGGCGGCGGCCGCCGGCAGGGCAGCGTCGGGAAGCGACCTGGTCGCCCCGATGAAGGCGGTGTTGCACGACTTGGCGAAGGCCTGCTCGAAGGTGAGGGTGGGGGCGGCCTCACCCTCGCTGTTGTGGAACGAGCGGCCGCCGACCGAGATCGTCGGCGGGCAGGTCAGGGTGGCGGACGCCTGGAGCCCGGCGGCCAGCAGGGCGTCGGTGGTCATCACCTTGAAGGTGGATCCAGGCGGCACCGCGGCTTCGAAGGCCAGGTTGTAGCCGCTGTTGGTGGGCCGGCTGACCGAGGCCAGCACCTCGCCGGTGGACGGCCGGATGGCGACCAGGGCGGCCTGTTGGGAGCCACCGCCGAGGGCGTTCTCGGCTGCCCGCTCCACGGTGGGGTCGATGGTCGTCTGCACCGGCTTGCCGGGGACTGGGGGCCGGGCGGCGACCGTAGACACCGCGCCGCCGGTGGCGGCAACTAGGTTGACGGTGAGGGCGGGGGTGCCGGCCAGCTGGTGCTCGTAGGCGGCCTCGATACCGTTGTGGCCCACCATCGAGGTCGGTCCGTAGGCGTCGCCGAGGGTCTTCAGTTGCTCGGCCGTGATGGGACCCACGTTGCCCACGATGTGAGCGGCCAGGTCAGGCGTGATCGTCGTCTCGGAGTTGGTTGTGGTGAATGACGTCCCCGGCAGCGAATAGATCGACCCGGCGATCTGGGCGTAGCGGTCCTGGGGGATGGTGGCGACCAGGGTGAACTTGGCTGGGTGGGCAGTGGCGTCACTGATCGACTGGGCCACCCTCGCCGGGTCGAAGCCGGCCGTGATCAGGGCCGCGCTCACCCGGTTGGGGTCCTTCAGGCGCGACCCGGTCAGGCCGACCGACACCGTCTGGGTCGACGGGGTCAGCACCATCCCGCCGGCGCCCAGCACCGGGGCCCGTGCCGGCCAGGTGGCCTGCGTCGTCAGGTGGTCGCCGGGAGCCAGGCCGGGGACCACGGTGGCGGGGGTCCACTCGACCAGCCACTTGTCCTTGACCAGGTGCAGGGTGAGGGTGGTGTGGAGATCGACGACCCCGACGCCGGGGACCGTCAGGTGGCTGGTGACGGGGGCCGTGACGTCGCTCCCCCGCCGAACGTCGGCTCCGGCCTGGTAGGTGGCGTCGGTGACCTTCAGATCGGCGAGGACCTGGGTGTGGGTGTCGGCGAAGGCGGCCGGCGGGTGGTCGACCAGGGTGGCCATGGCCGGGTAGCGCTTCGCCGACCAGGCGCTCAGGTAGGCCCCGATCGTCGCCTCCGGCTTGGGGATACCCGGCCCGCCGCAGGCCACCAGCATGCCGCCCAACACGGCGGCCGCGCCCAATGAGGCGGTGAGCGAGCGAGGGGGCGCCATTACCCACCCTCGCATCCACGCCATGCCGGCCATGTTACGGCTGGCTCGCAGCTGAGGATCCCTCGAACACCGACGTCGACAGCCCCTCCGCATGCACGGCCCGGAGGAAGGCGGCAGGGTCGTCGACCAGTTCGGCCAGCCCGCCGGCGCCGGCCCGAGCCAGGCGCCCGGCGCCCGCCCACGACGCGGTGATGGCGGCGA
>JALYVP010000395.1 GCA_030853185.1 Actinomycetota bacterium
GATCACCGAAATTCCCCAGGTAGTGTGCGGGGCGGCGGTGCCAGTGGTGAGCGTAGTCAGCGGCTGGCGATCACCTCCTCGCCGAGCAGTTCTTGAACGGTGACGGGTTCGTCGCAGGCAGGACAGGATCCTCCGAGTCCGATGCGGCGCATGAACGATCCACATGTTTCGCAGCGTTGCTCGCCGAGTGCTCTGGTCCCGCAGGTGTCGCATTCGTAGACGGTGATCGGGCGTCGTGGTTGGGCCTTGGGCACCACGATCGCCGTTCTTCCGGCGTCACGGCGCCGACGGTAGGCGGCGGCCCGGCAAGCGTCGGAGCAGTATTTTTGGCGGCCCACGGGCGTGAAGGGTCGTTGATCGATTGGGCAGACGGTCGTGACGTCATCGTGACACGACGGGGAGGCGGGGGGGTTGACCGCAGCTGGGGTCATCATCGGGCGACCGCACGCCGGGTGGCTTCGGCTCTGGCCCGGTGCGAGCGCATCCGGTAGCTGTCGCCGTCGATGTTGATCACGACGCTGCGATGCAGCAGACGGTCCAACATGGCGCCGGCGACCATGGGGTCCCCGTTGAAGATTTTGCCCCACGAGGCGATCCCCAAATTTGTGGTGAGAGCGATGCTGCCCTTCAAATATCTTTGCGACACAACTTGGAACAGGGCGGAGGCGGCTTCGGCGGGCAAGGGCAGGTAGCCGACTTCGTCGATGATCAACAGGCCCGGCCCGGCGTAGAAGCGCATGGTGGTCGCCCACCGCCCCTCGAGGGCGGCGCGGTGGCAGCGGGCCGCGAGCTCCGCCGCGGTGGTGTAGTAGACGCGCATCCCCGCGGCGACGGCGGCATGGCCGAGACCGACGGCGAGCATGGTTTTGCCGACACCGGGCGGGCCGATCAGCAACACGTTGGTGGCGTCTTCGACGAATCGCAGGGTGGCGAGCTCGGCGATCAGTTTGGGGTCGACCGATGGTTGGGCGGAGAAGTCGAAATCGGCCAGGGTGAACGGCGAGGGCAGCGACGCGAAGCGGGCCAGGCTCGCTTTGCGGCGAACGTCGACGGCGTCGACCTCGACGGCCAGGAGCCGTTCGAGGAACGCCTGGTTGCCCAGGTCGGCCTTGGTCGCCTCGTCGAGGAGGCCGGGGAGCGCCTCGGCGGCTGCGGTCATCCGCAGGAACGCCAGATGGGCCCGGAGGCGCTGGTAGTCGGATTGGTCGGTCATGCCGACACCTCGTTGCCGCCAGAGACGTCTGTTGAGCCCGGGAAGGCCAGACGGATCACTTCGGCCATCCGTTCCAAGTCCACCGTCGGCTCGGGGCCCTCGGCGCCGACGAGGCGGGCCCGCTCCGCCAGCGCCGCCGGCCCCGGCGGCCGGTTCGCTTTGCGGTCACAGGGCCGGGCCGTCGAGAACTGGCCCAACACGACCGCTTCGAGAGCGCCACGATGCTCGGCGGTGCGGATCATCGCCCCGGACCCTGGCATCGCCAGGTCATGGGAGACCAACAGCGCACCGCCAGGATCGAAGATCTCGACGCTGCCGGTGCCGAGGCGGTGAGCCACGGTGACCTCGGTCCCGCCCATCCCCGGGTTGACCGAGTAACGGTTCCCCCTGAAGGCGACACTGGCCCGATCATCGACACGGCGCCGCACCTCCACCGTCGCCGGATAAGGCATCGCCGGCAAGGCCATCAACACCTCGGCGTCAGCCAACTCGCCCACCGTCGGCCACTGGGGCCCCACGTCGAGGGGCCCGCCGGGCTCGGAGTAACGACCCGGCGGGCGACCCCGGGCGTCGCCGGTCGTCGACCAGAACCGGTCCAAGCTCACCTGCGCCTCCTCCGCGGTAGTGGCGGTCATCGTCCGCCACCACCGGCCGCAGAGGAACTTCACCCCGCACTCCACCGTGCCCTTGCGGTTCCCCCGCCGCGGCGGACACGCCACCACAACAGCCCCGTAGTGTTTGGCCACCGGCGCGAACGACGCTTGCACATCGGCAGTCCCCGGCACGATCACCGTTGCCAGCCGATCCGTCCGCCACCGCCGTGCGGTGCCGCCCAGCCGGCGCAACACGCCGTCGATCGCTTCGATCAGATGGGCCTGGTCCATCGACTCGGCCAGGACCGCCCGGGTCCGACCCGAATGCGACAACGTCCCCAACAACACGTAACAGGTTCCGCCCCAAGGAGCCCGCCGTCGCTCCGCCCAATCCCACTGGATCTCCTCGCCCGGCGGATGGTCGATCTCGACCGTCTCGCGGCCAGCCACCCCAAAACACGCCTCACAATGGGGGCGTAACCCGGCCGCCCGGACCTGGCGGGCGAAACTCGGATACGAACAGCCATAGCCGAACGCCACCACCTCATCGAACAGCGCCGACGCCCACAGATGCGGGTCGTCGACGAAGCGGGCAGACACATAACCGGCGAAGGGGGCCAACGGGTCCGGGGCCGACGACCGGCGCACCCCCGCCTGGCGTTCCCCGTTCAGATAAGAGCGGACCGTCTTACGGTCACACTCGAGATGACGGGCGATGGCCGAGATCGACCACCCCCGCTTGGCAAGGGCATGCACTTCCACGTCTTCACTCCTTGAGAACATGGGCGGGGGACTCCTCGTGCTGATCGGCTGGAACCGTCAGCGTCGAGGAGTTCCCCACCCGACTGGTGGACCATCAACAACAGGCCCACCACCCCGCTCAAAGGTGAGGAAATTCAGTGATCGAGTCTGGGGAAGCTTCGGTGATCCCTACCACC
>JALYVP010000396.1 GCA_030853185.1 Actinomycetota bacterium
CCGGCGTCGGCCAGGGCGTCGAGGTAGGGGAGCGGGACCACGGCGGCACGTTCGATGGCCATGGCCGCGGGGAAGAGCACCTCGTCGGCCAGGGTCCGGGCCGCCCCGACGGCGCTCACCTAACCCCACTCCTTGCGGCGTAGCTCGTAAAGGCCGATGGCCGCCGCGGTGGCCACGTTGAGGCTGCCCACCCGACCCATCTGGGGGAGGAAGGCGACGGCGTCGCAGGCGGCGAGGGTGGCGGTCGTGAGCCCGTGGTCCTCGTGGCCGATGGCCAGGCACACGTCGGGTCCGGCGTCAAGAAGGTGGAGGGGAACGGCGCCGTCGGCCAGCTCCAGGCCGACCACGGCGAACCCGTCCTCACGGGCGGCGTCGGCCGCGTCGGGGCTGTGCTCGAAGATGGTCCACGACAGGTAACGGTCGGTGCCGAGCGCCGTCTTGCCCGCCTTGGCATGGTGGGGGGAGGTGGCCCCGGCGGCCAGGTACAGATGGTCCACCCGGTAGGCGGCGGCGGTCCGGGCAATGGCGCCCACGTTGAACGGGGAGCTGACCCCGTCGAGGAGCAGGGCCAGGCGCCGGGTGGAGCGGCGGTTCCATTCCCGGTGCAGACGCTTGAGCTCTGTCGGGCCCAACTGCTTCACAGCCTGCTCTGCTTCATGACGCGTGCTCGATCATCGGTGGCTCGGGGTCACGTCGAGGATCCGGTAGCCCTGCTTGGAACCGGCCCGGCGCACCGAGTAGCCGCCGGCGGCCATCCAGGCGGCCAGGGAATCGGCCCCCAGGTGCCGGTGGACGACCAGCCAGGCCCTGGCGTCGTCGTCGAGGCGGGCCAGCCACCCCTCGAGCAGGTCGTGGAGAGCAGGTTTGCCGATGCGGATGGGAGGGTTGGACCACAGGCCGGCGACCCGGAGCCCGGGCGGGACGTCGGTGGGCAGCACGGCGCGGATGTTGCCCAGGTCCAGCGCCCTGGCGTTGGCCTCGGTGAGGGCCAGGGCCCGCCGGTTGACATCGACGGCCCACACGGTCGCGCCCGGCGAGCGGCGGGCCAGCGTGCAGGCGATGGGCCCGTAACCACAGCCGAGGTCGACCAGGTCACCTGCCCCTGGCGGCGACGGTGACGCGCACAACAGCGCGACCGTCCCCGGGTCCACCCGCCCGGCGGAGAACACCCCCCGGTCGACGGTCAGGCTCACCGCCAGGTCCGCCAGGCGTAGCTCGACCTGGCCGAGGCGGGATGTCACCACGGGGTCCGCCTCGAAGTACTGACCGGAACTCATGGCCGGTCAACGCTACCGCCTGGCCGGTACCATGCTGGCCATGTCCGCCTACCGCCTCCGGTACTTCGGTGACCCGGTCCTCACCACCCGGGCCACTGAGGTGGCCGACATCGACGGGGCGCTGGTCAACCTGGCCGAGGAGATGGTCGACGTCATGGACGACGCCCACGGGGTGGGGCTGGCCGCACCCCAGGTGGGCGTGGGCAAGCGCCTGTTCGTCTACCGGATCGGCGACGACGACCCCATCGCCATCGTGAACCCGACCATCAGCGAGGGGCGTGACGAATGGGAGTACGACGAGGGATGCCTGTCGATCCCCGGCCTGTTCTTCCCGATCGTCCGGCCCAAGGAGATCCACCTGACCGGGTTCGACCTCGACGGCCGGGAGATCTCCCTGGAGGCCGACGAGCTCGAGGCCCGCTGCCTGCAGCACGAGCTGGATCACCTCGACGGGAAGCTGCTGCTCGACATGTTGGACGTCGACCAGCGCCGCGCGGCCCTGGCCGAGCTGCGCAAGCGCTCGGAGATCTGACCCCTGCGCCTGGCCTTCCTGGGCACCCCGGCGCCGGCCGCGACCGTCCTCGCCGCGCTGGTCGGTGCCGGTCACGACGTCGCCGTGGTGGTGACCCGCGCCGACGCCCGCCGATCCCGCCGGGCTGCTCCGTCACCGAGCCCGGTCAAGGCTGCGGCCGAGTCCCTGGGCCTGGTCGTGAGCCACGACATCGGTGACGTGGTCGGGGTGGGCGCCGGGCTGGGGGTGGTGGTGGCCTACGGGCGGATCATCCGCCCACCCGTCCTCGGATCCCTCCCCCTGGTCAACGTCCACTTCTCCCTGCTGCCCCGCTGGCGGGGGGCGGCCCCGGTGGAGCGCGCCGTCCTGGCCGGCGACCCGGTCACCGGCGTGTGCCTGATGGAGCTGGAGGCCGGCCTTGACACCGGACCGGTGTACCGCCGGGCAGAGACGGCGATCGGCGCCGAGGAGACAGCTGCGGCCCTCGCCGCCCGCCTGGCCGACCTCGGGGCCGGCCTGCTCACCGACGCCCTCGCCGCCGGCCTGGGTGAGGCCAAGCAGCAGACCGGCGATGCGACCTACGCGGCCAAGCTGGAACCGGCAGATCTGGCACTGGGCTGGGATCGGCCGGCCGTCGAGCTGGCCCGGGTGGTGCGCGTCGGCCGGGCGTGGACGACGTGGCGGGGCAAACGACTCCTGGTGTGGGCGGCCCGGCCCGTTGAGGCGGTCGTGGGCGGGGAGCCGGGGACCGTGCACGAAACCACGGTGGCCACCGGCGCCGGATCGCTGCGCCTGGTGCGGGTCCAACCCGAGGGTAGGGCAGAGCTGGACGCCGGGGACTGGGCGAGGGGGGCGCGCCCCGCTCCCGGCGAACGGCTGGGGTCATGATCGCCCCGTCGCCTCCGTCCGGCTCGGGGGCCGCTCCCCCCGACCGCGGCCCGGCCCTCCCCGCCC
>JALYVP010000011.1 GCA_030853185.1 Actinomycetota bacterium
TCCTTGGCAGCACCATCCTCGACGCCGCCATCGACCGCTTTGCTGGTCGGCAGAGACTGCTCGTCCACGCCCAGCCAGTGGAGATGCGCCTGGTCCACATCGACGACGTGGTCCGCGCCTCGCTCCATCTGGCCGTCTACGGCGCCGCCTCCGGGCGGGCGTTCAACGTGGTGTTCCCCCAGTACCCGACCAGCCACCGCATCGTCGAGATCGTGGGCCAGGCCCTGGACATGACCCCGGAGCTGAGCGACGACCCGGAGTGCGGCTCGAGCTACCGCGAGCGCACCGCGCAGCGGTCGGAGATGCTCCGGAGGGGGATGCGGCCCGACCTCTTGTTGACCGAGGAGCGTTTCCGCTTCCTGCGCAAGGCCAACCGGAACAACCGCCTGAGCGTCGACGCCCTCCTCGCCACCGGATTCCGTTTCGGGGACACCGACGTGGCCGAGCCGATCGAACAGACCATCGCCTGGTACGAGCACAACCGCTGGATCGTGCGCTGAGGCGCCGTGGGCCTGACCCCCGCAGCCCGGATCTATCCTTTCGAACCCGGGGCGCCCCGGTGGTAGACACCTCCGAGGAGAAGGGGCCGGAGTCACCCGTGGAGGTCGTCGTGGCGAACAGGACCATCGTCGTGCGGTGCCGGTGAGGGTGGCCGGGTCGCGCCTGTCGGGGGTGACGCCAGCGGCGGCTAAGGCGACTCTGGCGACCGGACCGGCGGTCACGGTCAGCGAGCTGGTGAAGCGCTACGCCAAGTCTCCGGTCAACGCCGTGGACGGGGTGTCCTTCGCCGTTCGTCCCGGCGAGGTGTTCGGCCTGCTGGGCCCCAACGGGGCCGGCAAGACGACGACCATCGGCGTGCTCACCACCCGGGTCCGTCCTACCAGCGGCACGGCCTCCGTCAACGGGGTGGATGTGGTGGCCGAGCCCGTCGTCGCCCGCAGCCAGCTGGCTGTCGTGCCCCAGCGCAGCAACCTCGACCGGTCATTGTCGATTCGGGACAACCTGATCTTCCACGCCGCCTACCACGGGGTGCCGGCCGAGGAGCGGGCGGGGCGCGCCGACCGCCTGTTGGACCAGTTCGGCCTGCTGGACCGGGCCCGGACCAAACCCGACTTCTTCTCCGGTGGCCAGTCCCAGCGGGTCATGATCGCCCGCGCCTTGATGCACGCCCCGCGGGTGTTGTTCCTCGATGAGCCGTCGACAGGACTGGACCCCGCGGCCCGGCTGTTCGTGTGGGACCGGCTCCGCGACCTGCAGGCCCGCGGGGTGACGCTGCTGTTGACCACCCATGACATGGATGAGGCCGCCGCTCTCAGCGACCGGGTCGGGATCATGGACCACGGGCGGCTCCTGGCCCTGGACACACCAGCCGCCCTGGTGCGCTCCCTGCCTGGCAGCGCCACCCTTGACCTGACAGCCCAGGGCGGCGATCCGGCGATCGAAGGCGACCTCATGGCTGCGCTGGGCCGGCTGGCGCAGGTGGAGCGCATCGACCGCATGGACGCCCTGGCGGGCGCCGATGACGGCGGGCCGGAGCTGCGGGTCCGCCTGTACATCACGGGTGACGCTCCACTTCTGGTGGCGCCGGCCGCGTCCCTGGTGGCTGACCGCGGTCTGACGCTGACCGACGTCAGGCTGGGTGCGCCGACGCTCGAGGACGTCTTCCTCCACCTGACCGGCCGGGTCCTGCGATGACCGTGTCCGGCGTCACCGAGACCGGTGTGGCCGCGCCCGGCGTAGCGGCACCCGGCGGCCAGGCTCAGGTGTTCCTGGCTGTGCTGCGCCGCGACCTGTATGTCACCGCTCACGACCTCCCGGCGTTCCTGGCCCAGGTGATCCTTCAGCCGCTGTTCCTGCTCTTCGTCTTCGGCAAGGTCCTCGGTAGCCTGGGCTACACCCAGCACAACTATGCCTCCTTGCTCTTCCCCGGGCTGCTGGCCCTCACCGCGGTGATCACCGGCGTGCAGTCGCTCGCCTTCCCCCTGGTTGCCGAGTTCGGCTGGACCATGGAGATCGAGGACCGCCTGCTCGCCCCCATGCGCACCGGGCTGGTGGCGGCCGAGAAGGTCGTCTTCGCCACGCTGCGGGCCCTCGCTGCCGCCACCATCATGATCCCGATCGGGATCGTGGTACTGGGCTCCATCCCGTGGCGCTGGGACGCCATGGGACTGTTCCTGCCGGTCGTCGTCCTCGGTTCCCTTCTCGGTGCGGCCATCGGTCTGCTCATCGGGACGCTCGTCCGGCCCCCGCAGATCAACATCGTGTTCTCGCTCATCTTCACCCCGCTGCTGTTCACCGGCTGCAGCCAATACCCCTGGCCGTCCCTGTCCCGGCTGGAGTGGTTCCAGGTGGTCACCGCGGCCAACCCCATGACCTATGTCAGTGAGGGCATGCGAGCGGCGTTGATTCCCAACGTCCCCCACATCCGGCCGTGGGTCTGCCTGACGGTGCTGGTCGGGTCGCTGGTCGTGCTGTTGAACATCGGCGGGCGCGGGTTCTACCGGCGCACCATCGGCTGATCATGGCCGGGGCGACCGCAGAACCTCGACGCCGGAAGAGCCGAGGACGCGGCGGTTGCGTAGCCCGGCGCCGGCGAACGCCGATGCGACCAAGGCGTCGGTGGCGGCCGGCCGTCGCCAGCGGCCATCCCGGGCGGCCAGGCTGGCGGCGGTGAGGGCGTGGATGGCGTCGATCGCCGGATCCAGGTCGTGACGTCCGCCGTGGGGCCACAGCTCGCTCATCGCTTGGCCGAGGTGACGAGCACCGAGGATCCGCAGGACGAAGCGGGCCACGGTGGTGTCCGGGCTGTCGAAGAGGATGGCGGCCCGCTCCGGGCGGGTCACCAGCAGCGAGCCCCACGCCAGGCGGACGCCGGCCAGGGCGAGGACGAGCGGTCGGGATCGGCGGGGATGCGATGACGGCACAGGTGCCTCCAGGGGTCGTCAGGGGGACGGGAGGGCCCGGCCGAGGGTGTGGGCGGCGTTGATGAGCGCCAGGTGGGACAGGCCCTGGGGCAGATTGCCCAGGGACGCCCCGGAGGCCGGGTCGACCTGCTCGGAGAGGATGCCGACGTCGTTGCCCAAGGTGACGGCGTCGTCCATCACCCGGCGGGCCTGATCAATCTGGCCGGTATGGACCAGGGCGTCGACCAGCCAGAAGGTACAGGCGACGAAGGCCCCTTCCTCGGCGCCCATGCCGGTGTAGCGATACAGGAGGGGCGCTATGCCCGAACCCAGCTCCGAGACCACGGCGTCGATGGTCGAGGCCAGGCGGGGCCCACGATCGAACCCGGTGCGCCCGGCCAGGAGCACGGACGCGTCGAGGTCTTCGGTCCCGGCGTAGAACGTGTAGGACTGTTTGGCCTCCGACCAGCAGTGGGCGTGGACCCATGTCCTGATCTCGGCCGCCTGGTCCCGCCATCGCTCCATCCGGTCGTCGGGGAGCTGGCCGGCGGCGGCCAGCTGGCCGGCCCGGTCGAGGGCCATCCAGCAGCCGATCTTGGAGATCGTGTAGTGCTCGAGGTCGCTGAGCTCCCAGATGCCCGAGTCCCTGGTGTCCCACACCTTGACGCACCGGTCGGCGTAACCCGCCAGCAGCTCGGCGGTGTGCGGGTCCAGGAGGTGCCCGGCCTGCACGTAGCGGTGGACGGTGTCGAACAGGTCCCCGTAGATGCCGAGTTGGGTCTGGCTCGACGCGTCGTTGCCGGCCCGCACCGGTCGGCTGGCGCGGTAACCGGGCGCGTCGAGCCTCGTCTCGCCTTCCGGCACGCCGCCCTCGAGGTCGTAGAAGATGTGCAGCTCGGGTTCCGAACGGCGCATGGCGTCGATGAGCCACGACACCGAGGCGTGCACCTCCTCGTGCAGCCCCAGTGCGATGAACGCGTCCAGCGTGAACGAGGAATCGCGGATCCAGGCATAGCGGTAGTCCCAGTTCTTCGGTCCGCCGATCTTCTCCGGGAGGGAGGTGGTGGCGGCGGCGGCGATGGCCCCACCCGGCTCGTAGAGCAGCGTCTTGAGCGCCAGTGCCGAGCGGATCACCGCCTCCGCCCACGGGCCGTCGTAGTCGATCAGGTCACGCCACCGCCGCCACGACTCGACGGTCCGGTCGAGTCGCCGGTCGATGGCGGCGATGGGCGGGAGGAACAATGGCTCGTCGTCGGTGGCCACGACCGCCAGCAGGGCGCGGTGCCCTCCTTCGGCCACGAATCGGCCCCTGACCCCGGTATCGCTGACGACGCCGGGGTCCATGCCGTCGACCAGGACGGCGAGGGTCTGATCGTCGAGGCGGATGATGGGTGTGCCGTCGTGGTCGGTGATTGTCGGTTCGACGTTGCCGAACCGCTGGCCGGGGATGACGGCCCAGCGCATGGGCACGTGGCCGACGATGCCGTCGACGCGCCGGACCAGCTCGTTCCACGGGAGCCGACCGGATGAGCCGGTGTTGAGGGCTTCGGTCACCCGTGCCGAGCCCCCCTCGGTGGTGTAGACGGTCTCCAGCACGTTGGTGCCGGGGAGGTACCGGCGGCGGGCCTCGAAGTCGCCCTCGGGGACCAGGACGAACGAGCCACCGGCGACGGGGTCGAGGATGGCGGCGCAGACCGGTGGGGCGTCGAGGGTGGGGATGGGCCACCAGTCGACGCTGCCGTCGGTGGCAACCAGGGCGACGGTGCGCCCGTCGCCCAGCACGCCATAGTCGGCCAGGGCGGCGAAGCCGTCGGTGCGGGTGGAGGCGGCCATCAGCTCGTCTCCGGGGTGCGGGACGGCTTGGCACTCCGGGCCGAGGGTTCGGTGGCATCGAGGTCCCGGGCGAAGGGCAGCCGACTGCTCAAGGGGCCAAGCACGAGGATGATGCCCAGACCGACGGCCAAGGCCAGCAGGGGCTTGCCTGGCTTGGCCAACCCGGTGGCGACGAGCAGGGCGCTGGCGGCTGCGGGTGCGTGGTGGCAGCGGAGCGCCTCGAGGATCAGCATGGTGACCCCGGCGGCGACGGCGGCCGCACCTACCTGCCCGAGGCTGGGGGCGCCGGTGGCGCTGATCGATGGGTGATGCCAGAGCCCGAAGGCGGCCAAGGCGGCGACACCGGCTCCGATGGCGACGGCATGGCCGAGGACGGCGTTGCGGAGGCGGGCCATCTCGGTGCGCGGGTGGGCGGCGAAGACGTAGGCGGTGGGGCCCAGGGTGGCGGTCAGCAGAGGCGACGACGCCCAGTGCCCGACCAGGCCCACGACGCCCAGCAGCATGCCGGTGATCACCAGGTAGCGTATTCCGACGGCTACCTGGGGGTCGGGGCTCATCGCCCTGCCGCCGCCTGGGCGGCCCGTCGGGCGCGGCGGCGGCTTCTGTGGCGGCGCTTGTCGGCCACCGTGCGGGCCACGGCTCGGGCGAACGTGCCGGCCGTGGCCGGCAGGGTGCGAAGGAAGCTCGGATCTCCGAACCCGCCGGCCTCGCCGTCGAAGATGCCGTGGGCGCCGCAATCATCGTCGTCGTCGACGGGGTGGTACAGGTTGGCGGGACGGTCGGCACGGATGGGGGTGTCGGTGAGCTGGCTCTCCCACGCCCCGATGGCCGCGTACTGGTTGCCCAGGCCGGGCAGGAGGCGCCCTGCGGTGACGAGCAGCTTGTTCCACGAGCCGACGACCTTGGCCCGTCGCCCGTCGAGGGCGGCCTCGAGGATGAACCGGGCCGGGACCTCGGGTTGGTACATGGGCGGGACGGGTTGGGGGTGACGGTCGAGGTTGGTCTTGCACCAGCCGAACTGCGGGGTGTTGACGGCCGGGAGGTGGACCATGCTCATCCGTACGTTGCTGCCCTCATGGATGAGTTCCGCCCTGGTCGACTCGAAGAACCCCCGGCAGGCGAACTTCGACGAGCAGTACGCCGACTGCAGAGGTATGCCGATGAACGCCAGTGCGGAGCCGACGTTGACGATGCTGCCGGCGTCACGCGGCTTCATGCGGGCCAGGGCGGCCATGGTCCCCCAGACCTGGCCGAGGAAGGTGACCTCCACGGCCCGCTGGAAGTCGGCCGGGGCAATCTTCCAGGCGGGGGAGAAGACGGTGGTCATGGCGTCGTTGACCCACACGTCGATCGGGCCCAGCTCGGCCTCGGCGCGGGTCGCCGCCGCGTCGACCTGGTCGAACTGGCTGACGTCGGTGGCCAGGGCCAGGGCCCGCCCGCCGGCGGTCTCGACGTCCTTGGCCGCCGCCTCCAGTCCGGCCTGGCCGCGGGCCAGCAGAGCGACATCGAAGCCGGCTTCGGCGAAGGCCCGGGCGGCGGCCCGCCCGACCCCGGCGGTGGCGCCGGTGATGACGGCGACTCTGCGTCTTGTCCTGAGTGTGTCTGACATGGTGATGTCCAGTTATATCGCAGAACGAGGTTTCCTAAACCCGCCCAGATCGTGCCAGATGGACTCGATCTCAGGGGCCAGGCGGGCCAGCTCCTCGAGATGGAGAGCGGACAGCGCCGCCAGCCTCCGATCGGCCTCGGGGGTGAGGCCCAGCCTGACGATGCGCCGGTCGGCCGCGTCGGTGTAGCGGTAGATCAGGCATGCCGCGTCGGCCCGGTCGATCAGGCCCACCACGCTGTTGTGCTTGAGGGCCAGGTAGTAGGCGACCTCGCCGATCGTCGGGCCCCGTTCGTCGTCGTGGCCCTTGATGGCGAGCAGGAGTTGGTGCTGGGTGGCGGTCAGCCCGTTCTCGTTCGCCCGGTCCTCACTCCAGCGCAGGAAGCGACGCAGGCCTGACCGAACACCCAGGAGCTGGCGGTACTCCTCGACGGTGACCGCCCGGGATTGCCCGCTCGCGGTGGGGACGCGTTCAGGCATGGCGACGGATGGATTCGGTGACCTGGGGTGCTACGCCGCCGTCGACGGCCCCGTCGGGGACCTCGGTGGTGGGGCTGGCGGCGGTCCGGGGGAGGCGGAGCCGGAGGGACCGTTGCCGGTGGTGCTCCTCGACCAGTTGTCGGCGACGCCCTCCGAGCAACTCGAAATAGGTGACGACGCCCAACAGATGTGTCCTGTCGGTACGCTCGACGACCGCGAGGGCACCCAACTCCTGCGCGGCCATCCGATCGGCGGCAGAGCGGAGCGTCTCGTCGGGGTAGGCCACGGTCACCTCATGGTGGGCCAGATCGTCCACCGTGGCAGCGATCCGATCCCGGCCTTCGCTCAGGTCGGACCATCCGATCACCCCGGTCATGGCCTCGCCGGTGACGACGGGGTACAGGCGCTGCCGGCGCGCCAGCGAGTCATGCTCGAGCTGCTGGCGAAGGGCGGCGGCGGGCGTGTCCGGTGCGGCGGTGAGCATCTCGGTGATCATGACGTCCCGAACGAAGACGGCTTCGAGCTGATCGACGGCGTATTCGCGCATGACGTGGTAGCCCTTGCGGGCCACCTTCTCGGTCAGGATCGAGCGCTTGAGGATGAGGGTGCTGACCAGGTGGGCCAGGGTGCAGGCCACCAGCAGGGGCAGGAGGGACCCGGTGTCGTGGGTCAGCTCGAAGGCGAACACGATGGAGGTGAGCGGCGACCGGGTCACACCGGCCAGGGCGCCGGCCATGCCCATGAGGGCCCACGTGGCGCTGCTGCCTCCGAAGCCGTGCCCGATGATGCCGCCGAGGGCGGCGCCCATCATCAGCAGGGGGGCCAGGATGCCCCCGCTCGTACCCGAACCGAGAGCGACCGACCAGATGACGAGCTTGACCACCAACAGGAGAGCAAGGCTGGCCAGGGCCAGCTTCCCGGCCAGCTCGGAGCCGATGACGCCGTAGCCGACACCGAGGGCCTTGGGATCGACCAGACCACCGAGCCCGACGACGAGGCCGCCGATCGGCGGCCACCACATCCAGTGGAAGGGAAGCTTCTTGAACAGGTCCTCGGCCCCGTAGCAAGCGGTGGTGAGCACCAGGGCCAGGATGCCGGCGGCGACACCGATGATGGCGGATTCGCCCACGCCCACCGACGAGAATGCTCCGTGGGGAGGGACCGGGAACAGCGGCGTCGTCATCATCAGGTCATGGCCGGCCAAGACGTTGCGAACGACCTCGGCCACCGCCACGGCGATGGCGATGGGGCAGAACGACCGCGGCCGCCACTCGAAGACCAGCAGCTCGACGCCAAAGAGGGCGGCGGCGACCGGCGTGCCGAACACCGCGGCCATTCCCGCGCACGCCCCCGCCACCAGCAGCGTGCGGCGCTCGATGGCGGCCAGGCGGAACAACTGGGCCAGGACCGACCCGACGGCGCCACCGGTGAGGATGATCGGACCCTCAGCCCCGAAGGGACCGCCGGAGCCGATGCTGATGGCGCTGGAGATCGGCTTCAAGATGGCCAGGCGGGGCCGGACCCGGGACCCGTTCGTGAGGATCGTCTCCATAGCCTCGGGGATGCCGTGGCCCCGGATCTGCTCGGAGCCGAACCGGGCCATGATGCCGACCACCAGACCCCCGAGCACCGGAATGGCGACCGCCAGCGCCCCCCAGTGGTGCAGGGTCGGCGCGACCAGGCTGGTCCCGACGTTGCCGTAGTACGCCAGGTGGGTGACCAGCCCGATGAGGTCCAGCAGTCCCAGGGCCACCGCTGCGGCCAGGATGCCGACGACGACCGCCAAGGGGAGGAGCTGCACCGTGCGCCAGGTGATGGTGAAGTCTCCCAGCGCCCGCTCAGCGCCTGCGGCGGTGCCCTCACCCGCTCCCATGACGCTGTCCGACGGTGCCGACCGGACCTTGTTCTTTCCTGCCACGCGCCTCTCCCAGCTCATCCGTCAATGCCCGTAATAGATCGTACCGCGACCATGTCTTAACACGACAGGAGTGACCCGGTCCGGGGAGACGCTGGCCGATACGGTTCCGGCCGGTGATGGGCCTATCCGGTGATCGGCGCCTCGCATCGGGGGCACACGGTGGGGGGGCGCCGGTCGGCGAACGTCCCGCACTGCGGGCAGACGCGATCCGCCCAGCACACCGGGTCGCCACCCTCGTCATCGGGCTCCGTGGCTCCCGCCCATGCGGGCTGGGCGCTCACCGATTGCTCATGCCGGGTAGGGGAAGGCGTGCCAGCAGTTGGGCGCCTGGGCGGTGGCCGGGTCGAGGGCGTTGCCGACCAGCTGCAGCACGACCGGATCGTAGGTCAGGTCGGCGTGGTCGACCGGATCGAAGGGACAGGACGTCTGGACGTATTCGTTGGTCACCCCCGATTCCTTGATGAACGAGGAGCCAACCGGCGTGACCACGAACTCGTTGGTGGTCTCGATGATCGTGTAGCTGATCCCGGGTTGGGCGATGGCCCCGGTGTCGAGGGGTCGGAGGGCGGCCGAGCCGTTCTCCTGGTCGACGCACGCGGCACACCCGGCCGCCAGGACGGCGTTGGCGCCGGGGATGGAGTTGGCCAACACCTCCAGGCCGCCGAGGGTCGTGCCATGCGTCGAGGGGGACAGGCCGATCAGGTTGTGCACGAAGCGGGCCCCGTTGAGCACCTTGGCGTAGTACTCGGCCAACATGCCACCCTGGGAGTGACCCACCAGGTCGACCTGGCTCGTTCCGGTCGCGCTGCGCACCTGCTGGACATAGGCGGCGAGGGTCTGGGCCGACTGGGCGATGGGGCCGATGGACTGGACGAACTGCGGGGCGGGCGCGCCGTAGGCGAACGTGTAGACGCAGTAGCCCTGGTTGGCCAGGGTCGGGGCCAGGGCTCCGAAGTCGTCCTCTTGGTTGGCGAAGGTGCCGTTGACCAGCACCACCGGGTAGGGGTGGGCGCTGCTGTGACAGCCGGCCAGGTTGGCGCCAGGGGGAGGGCCGGCCGGGTTGGGCACGGCGGAGGCGGCGGCGACAACGATGTTGGGGGCCACCGGGTAAGAAGCGGTCGACGCCGAGGCTCCCGACCCGAGTGCGACGAACGATGCCGCTGCTGCCGCCATGGCGACCACGCTGGTCACGATCCGATGATGCCGTCCCATGTGAACCCCTGACCTCTCGTGGCTGCTGCCTGATGCTATACCGGCCCCGATCGGCCACCTTCGGGGACCTCCGGCATGGGAAGGCGAAGTGTGAAGAAGCGTCTCATCGCCGCAGGCAGCGCGCTGATGGCCGGGGCTCTGGGGTGGGCGGGGACCACCTGGGTCCTCAGCGCCGGACCGACCACATCGATCGGTGCCTCCACCCAGTTCACCACCACCACCACCACCTCCGCGGCGCCGACGGCGCCCGGCTCGACCGCACCCACCCCGACGGGCCCGACGTGCGCGGAGACCATCGCCGCCTGGCCGGTGGATCGCCGGGTGGCCCAGCTGCTCATGGTCGAGATCGAGTTCGGTGCTCCCGACCCCACGACCTACGCCACGGCCGGCGCCGGCGGGCTGGTCGTGCTCGGCCACGTGCCCACGACGGCGGGACCGGCCCTGACCGACGCCAACCGCGTCTTCTCGGCGGCGGCGACCGCCGCCGGGCAGTTGCCGCCATTCGTGGCCACCGACGAGGAGGGCGGGGGCGTCGCCCGGCTGAGCAGCGTCATCACAACCCTGCCGTGGGAGCGTCAACAGGCCATGCAGTGGAGCCCGGCCCAGCTCCAGGCGGTCCTGACCACCCATGCCGCGGCTATGCGCTCCCTTGGGTTCACCATGGACCTGGCGCCGGTGCTCGACAGCGCACCCGACGGGTTCGCCGTCGGCCACGAGGGACTGCGGTCCTACAGCTCGAGCGCCACGACGGTCGCCGCCTACGGAGTCGCCGCCGTCCAGGGACTTCGGGCCGGCGGCCTGACCCCGGTCATCAAGCACTTCCCGGGGTTGGGTCACGTGAGCGCCGACACCGACTTCCACCCGGCGCTCGATCCGCCCATCGCACAGCTGGAAGGCGCCGACCTGGTCCCCTTCAGCCAGGCCGTGGCGGCCGGCGCCCCGGCCGTGTTGATGAGCAACGCCGTCGTTCCCGGGCTGACCGCCGGCCTCCCGACCAGCCTGGCCCCCGCCGCCTACGCCTATCTCCGCCAGCGCCTCGGTTTCGCCGGCGTGACCGTAACCGACTCACTGGGGGCGGGGGCCGTCTCGGCGGCCGGTTTCACCGAACCGGCGGCCGCTGTGGCGGCCGTGACCGCCGGCGCCGACATGGCCCTCGTCGACGCGGCCAACTTCGCTGCGGCGGCGGCCGCCCTCACCCAGGCGGCTACCTCGGGCGCCTTGGCGGCCGCCCAGATCGACGCCTCGGTGGGCCGGGTCCTCGCCACCAAGGGATTCGCCGGGTGCGTTCCGGTCGCGCCGGTGCCGGCGGTCCCCCACTGACCCGGACCGTTGACCCGGATCAGGGATCAGCCCCACACATCGCCGGCCACCTCGACGATCGCTCGTCACCGTCATCGTGTCGGGCTTGCCCGCCAGCGCGGCGTTGATCTGAGCGATGTAACGCAGGTGCTGGTGCTCGGCGTCGTCGCCCCGGTCCGCCAGCTCCTGGCGCTGGGCGGGATCGTTGAGGTACGCCAGGCTGGTGTCGTCGAGCTGCAGGTAGGTGCAGCCCAGCTGGCCCAGGGCACGCACCTCGGCAGCGTACGCAGCGGACAGATCGGTCCAGAAGTCGTCGAGCTCGGGGTACACGGTGGTGTTGACCGAGGCCCGCCCGCCCGGTAGTGCACCATGCTCGGGGAGGGGATGGTCAGCTTGGGGGTCGCCGACGTGGTGACCGACTGCAGGTAGCGGAAGTCGTCGGCGAAGATGGAGTGGTCGAGGCCGACCCCGCAGGGCCGCGGGGGTGAAGTCGATGGCACCCTCGGCGTTGCGGAAGTGCACGGACAGGTTGTCGGAGGCCCGCTCGATGCCGTGCAGCTGGTAGAGGACGTCCATGTGCCACGACGCCCGCCGCAGCTCGCCGTCGGTGGCCGCCTGCAGGCCGACATCCTCCTGCATGCGCACCACCTCGGCGATAGCGTCATCCTCGACCCGTCTGAGGTCGGATCCGGGGATGCGCTTGTCGGTGGCATCACTGCGAGCCTGACGGACCCGTTCGGGTCGTAGGAGGCTACCGACATGATCGGCTCGGAAAGGAGGGATGGTGCGAGCGGGCATCCCCCCTGTCTACCCAGGTGAGCCGAAGGTGACCGTCACGGCCGACTCCTCGACACCTCGGACCACCCCGAGGACCAAGGTCCCCAGGTCGGCCCCGGTGTCGAGGGCGCGGGCCAGATCGTCCACCTCGACGAGGGGCACGTCGCCGGCGGTGACGAGCAGATCGCCGCGGGTCACCCCGGCCGCCGCCGCCGGACCGCCCTCCTCGACGCCCCGGACCAGCAGCCCGTCCCGCTCGGGCAGGCCGACCGCGGACCGCAGCTTGCGGGCCGCATGCGACGGGACCAGGGCGACTCCCAGGCGGAGGTGCGACGGTGATTCGCCCCGGGCCAGACCCTCGAGTCGGGTCCGCAGGTCGGCCCCCGCCGGCATGGCCAGGTAGAACCCATCGCCCAGCCGGTGGGTGCTGATGGCCAGCAGGCGCCCCCCGGCATCGACGACCGGCCCCCCCGACGAGCCCCGGCCGAGGGGGGCGGTGTGCTCGAGGCCGTTGTCGATGAGCCGTCCCCGCGGCCCGCGAAAGGCGCGGCCCAGCGCGGATACGGACCCGGTGGTGATGCGGGTGCCCCCGCCGGCCGGTAGGGCCAGGGCGAACACCGTCTGGCCCGGCGTCGCCGGGGGTTCAGCCCACTCCAGCGGTGCCGCTCCGGCTCCCTCCACGGCGATGACCGCCAGATCCTCCTCGGCGTCGACGCCGACGACGTTTCCCGTGACCGAGCGGCCATCGGCGAAGCTCACCGTCGTCTCCGTGCCCCGGAGGTTGTGGGCGTTGGTCACCACCATCCCCTCCCCGAAGACGAAGCCGGCGCCGCGACCCGACCCTCTCCCGATGCGCACCACCGCCGGGCCGGCCCGGTCCAGTGCTCGTTCGGTGGCCTGCTGCAGTTCCTCGAGCACGGTCATGGCGTTCTCTCCTCATCCTCGTGGCTGGACTTGTGACTTGCACTTTGCAAGTTACCACGGTGGCGGTGGTTGGGGTGCGACGAGGGAGAGCCGACGCGGCATGCTGGTCCGGTGAGCGCCGACCTGCCCCCCAGCGCCCTGGACCGGGCGTTGCAGAGGGTCGGAGACCGGTGGTCGCTGCTGGTGGTGGCGGCTCTGCTGCGGGGCCCCGGGCGGTTCGCCGACCTGGCCGGAGCCGTCCCCGGCATCGCCACCAACGTCTTGTCCCAGCGCCTCAAGCACCTGGAGGCGGAGCGCCTGGTGCTGGCGGTGCGGTACTCCGAGCGACCCGTTCGCTATGCCTACGAGCTGACCCAGGCCGGCCGTAGCCTGGCCGGCACCCTGCGCCTGCTGACCCAATGGAGCTCTGATCACGGCGATCCTGACGGCCTGGTCCGTCCGCCGGTCCACGATGCCTGCGGCACGCCGGTCGAGGCGACCTGGTGGTGCCCGACGTGCGACCAGCGCATCGACGACGACGGGAGCGAGTCGAGGTGGCTGTGATCGAGGCCGCCGCGGTGCCGCCGAGGAGTAGCCGGGGGGAGGGAGGGGTACGCCAACGGGGCATCCCACGAAGGTCGCTGTTCCCGTCCCCCGAATACGGAGAGAAACGCTGTGTCTCACTCGGAACCCACGGTCCGACGCGCCCGACTGGCGCGCTCAGCGCCCGTTGGCGCCGTGCGGCGCGTCGGAGTCGTTGTCCCGGCCAAGAACGAAGCCCGTCTCGTTGTGGACTGCATCGAGGCCCTCGCCGCCGCCGCCGCTTCCGTGGCCGTCCCCGTGGCCCTGGCCCTCGTGTTCGACGACTGTACCGATGCCACCCCCGACCTGGCGGCCGGCGCCGCCGCCCGGTTGGGCCTGGACCTGCGCATGACCGAGATCCGGGCCAGCTCGGTCGGTGCCGCCCGGCGGCGGGGCATGGCTGAGACCGTGGCCGCCCTGGGCGTGGCCGGAACGTGGTTGGCGACGACCGACGCCGATTCGGTCGTGCCCCCCCACTGGCTGACCCGGCAGCTTCGCCATGCCCAGGCCGGGGCCAGCGTGGTGGCAGGAACCGTCGGGGTGGAGGACTGGTCCGAACGCACGGCCGCTGTCCGCCGGATGGCCGAAGGTGCCTACCGGGGGCTCGAACGCCGCCATGTGCACGGGGCCAACCTCGGGCTGCGGGCCGAGAGCTACATGGAGGTCGGCGGGTTCATTCCTGTCGAGCGCGACGAGGACATCGCCCTGATGGCCGCCCTGGCGCGAGCCGGCAACCACATCGTCTGGGCCGACGACCTGGCCGTGACGACATCGTCGCGCCGGGTGGCTCGGGTCCCGGCCGGGTTCGCCACCTACCTCGATGGCCTCGAGGGGCCCGGCGTGGCGGCGGTCTCGGCGTGACGGCGGCGGCCTCAGCCCAAGCGACATCGGCCGAGCGGCACCGGTCAGGCGGGCGATGAGTGATCCCGCAGTTCGTGACGTGTGGCGGCACGTGGAGGCCTGGGTGGCCAGCCACGCCGATGCCCCCGTTCCGGTCCCGGGCCGGGGCCGGACCTGGCCGCGCATGGAGCTCCTGGCGGACGTCGCCGGTGGGGACCTCTCGGTCGGTCGCCTGATCGAGGGCCATCTCGACGCCCTGGCCATCCTCGACGAGCTGGGCCGGTCGCCGACCGGACCCGGGGTCTACGGGGTGTGGGCCGCCCGCCGGCCGGGGGAGCTGGTCGCCTCCCCCGACGGGGACGGTTGGTGGTTGCAGGGGGCCAAGCCGTTTTGCTCGGGTGCCGGGCTGCTGTCCCGGGCCCTGGTCGTGGCTGACGCCCCCGACGGCGTGCGACTGTTCGACCTCGACGTGGATGGCGTGGTGGTGGTTGAGGGCACCTGGCCGGCGGTGGGCATGGCCGGGTCGGCCAGCAACCGGGTGTGCTGGCCGGGACAGCTGGTCAAGCCGGACGAGGCCGTCGGCCCTCCCGGTTCCTACACCGACCGGATCGGGTTCTGGTGGGGGGCGGCAGGTGTGGCCGCCTGCTGGTGGGGGGGCGCCCGGGCGCTACTTCGGGTGGTGCGCGACGACCTGGCCCGGGGTGACCCCGGTGATGCGGAGCTGGCCGAGCTGGGGGCCGGGTGGGCGACGCTGGACGCCGCCGGCGCCGTGCTTCGCCAGGCGGCGGCCCAGATCGACGCCCAGGACGGCGATGACAAGGAGGGAGCCCGCCGCACCGCGCTCGTCACCCGTCACGCCGTCCACCATGCCTGCGTCGACGTGCTGGCCGCCGCCGGGGCGGCCGGTGGGGCCCGGCCCATCTGCTTGGACCCGGAGCAGAGCCGGCGCAGTGCCGACCTGTATGCCTACCTGGCCCAGCAGCACCGGGGCCGGGATGCGGCCGCTCTGGGGCGGATGGCCGTCCAACAACGTTGAGCGCCCCGCCCCCCACCCCACGCTCCTACTTCGAGGACCTCTACCGCCGCGACACAGACCCCTGGAGGTTTGCCACCAGCGCTTACGAGGCCCGCAAATACGCCATCACCCTGGCCTCGCTGCCCGACGACCATTACCAGCGGGCGTTCGAGCCCGGTTGCTCGGTCGGTGTGCTCACCGAGGGCCTGGCCGCCCGCTGCGACTCGGTGCTCGCCGTCGACCACATGGATGAGGCGGTGGCGGCGGCGAGGGTGCGCCTCGCCGGGCACCCCGGGGTCAGGGTCCAACGGCGGACGGTCCCTGAGGAGTGGCCGGAGGGCCCCTTCGACCTCGTGGTGCTCAGCGAGGTCGCCTACTACTTCGACGACGACGGCCTCCGCCGCCTCCTAGCCGTTGCCACCGCATCGACGGGGCCAGGGGCGGTGATCGTGGCCGTCCACTGGCGGGGGGTCACCGACTACCCGTTGACCGGCGACCAGGCTCACGCCGTCATGGCCGCGACCCCGGGTCTCGTCGAGGTGGTTCACCATCTCGAGGATTCGTTCGTCCTCGACGTGTGGCGCCTCCAGGGTCCTGGCGCCGACCGGACAGGCACAGGTCGAGCAGGGAGCTGATCCCATCGGCCGGTCCCTCGCGTGTCCGCCTGCGGACCACGGCCACCAGGTTGATGACCGGCACCCGCTCGGGGAGGACGATCAACCTCGGGGTCTCCTGGCCCGGTGCCAGGGTCCACTCCGCTCGCTCGGCGCGGACCAGGGCGTCCCCGAAGTAGGCCGCCGCCCCCTGGGTCATGGCGTCGTTCAACGATCGGGACGGTTCGGTTACGGCCAGGGCGTCGATGACGGCGTCGAGGCGGCGGATCGACTCGACAGAGTGATCCAATCGGGCCCCGCTGTTGGCACCGGTCTGCACGAACACCTCGGCCAGGTCCCGCATGGCCCGCGACAGGTCGTTCTCCTGGCGTTGGGCCCGGTTGAACAGCCTCATCGGTTCGTTCCTCTCCCCGCCGGACCACCAGTCTGTCCGAGTCCGGTTCCGGCTGTGGCTGCTCGGTGGGAAGAACGACGGTCGTCGGCGGCGTTGACCGAGGCGTGACCTCCCAACCATCCGCTGCGTTTCAACCCACTGCTGCCGAGCAGCCTCTGATCGACTTCGTCGCCGGGCGCAATGCCGGGGTGCTGGCCACCATCCGACGCGACGGGCGACCGCAGCTGTCGAACATCAACTACCTCTACGAGCTGGACCGCCACCGGGTCCGCATCTCGGTGACCGCCGATCGGGCCAAGAGCCGCAATCTGGTCCGCGACCCGCGGGCCAGCTTGCATGTGACGTCGGATGACTTCTGGACCTGGGCGGTGGTCAGCGGTGACGTCACCCTCTCCGGCGTGGCCGCCGACCCCGGCGATGCCGCCGTCGAGGAGCTCGTCGAGCTCTACCGCCTTCTCCAGGGCGAGCATCCCGACTGGGACGAGTATCGCCAGGTCATGGTCTCCGACCGGCGCCGGGTGGTCCGCATCGCCGTCAACGAGACCTACGGCCAGGTCCCTCGTTGATCGAGCTCTGACCCGGCTGCCAGCAGTGCATCACGGCTCCCGCCCGCTTCAGAGCCCGGCGGGCATGGCAAGGATGCCGCCGAAGGCGGCCACCCAGACGAAGCGCACCCACTCCGGCAGGAGGCTCATGCCTGTGCCCATGTCCATCGTTCATGAGCCAAGCACAAATCGGCTCAGTGTCTGCCGTAGGCTCGCCGCCCAGGGCGCCGCGGACGCTCAGGACACGGCGAGGAGGTCGATCACGAACACCAGCGTCGCGTTGGCGGGGATCGTCGGGGGCTGACCGCTGGCTCCGTAGCCCAGGGCGGGGGGGATGACCACCTCCCGGCGGCCACCGATCTTCATCCCGGCGATGGCGTCCTTGAAGCCGGGGATGACCCCACTGAGCGGGAAGGTGGCCGGTCCGTTGCCGTCGGTCCACGACGCGTCGAAAACCTTGCCGGTGTCGAAGAGGGCGCCCACGTACTGCACCTTCACCGTGCTGGCAGGGGTCGCCGCCGCGCCCGAGCCGATCACCAGGTCCTTGCCGGTCAGCGCGGTGGGAGCGGGCCCGCTCCCGGCAGCCACGCCCGGTTCCTTGGTCAGATCGGTCGCTCCGGTCACGGCCGGCACGGGACCAGCGGCGACCGTGTCGGGGTTGGCGCCCGGCGCCGGGCTCGGGTTGGCTGACGCCGGGGCGGTGCCGGAGGGGGTCGCCGCCGACCCCTTCTGGCCCGAGGTGTTGGTCCTGGTCGAGGGTGTGCCGCAGGCGGACGCGCCCAGGGCCAGTGCCACCGTGAGCACCATCGCGCCCCTGCTCAGGGTCAGGACCGGTCGTTGGAACATGGCCCCACACGTTACTCGTAGGGTGCGGGCCGCCCGGGGGAGCCCTGTCGTGCCCCGCCCGGGCGGAGGGCCCCGTCCCCCCTCCGCCCACGGGGTGTGACCGTGGGCCTACACAGAGCCGTCGAAACGGTTGCACTCACCAGCTAACAGCACCCTCCGTCAACAATCAACATTTATGTTCCGTCAACACGGAGAACAATTACGTGTTGGAGGATTGGTCAGACGGGAGGAGAGGGTCGATCCGGGGGGCGGCTGGACCGGCAGGTCGCCATCTCCGGTAGCATCCGGGTCGTTGAGACTCGTGCCCGGCTTCGCCGCCACGAGCCGAGGGGCACCTGATGAATGACCGCGTCACCAACGACCCGACCAGGACGCTCGACCCCGTACCGGCGCGAAGCGGGCCCGAGCGCACCGGCGACTTGGAGGTGGGTCGTCGCATCGCCCATCACCGCCGCCGGCGCGGCCTGTCCCAGCCGGTGTTCGCCCAGATGGTCAGCCGGTCGACGGCCTGGGTCTCGGGTGTCGAGCGCGGGAAGTACCACCTGGATCGCCTGTCCCTGCTGATCAAGCTGGCTGCCGCCCTCGACGTCACCGTCGGCGACCTGCTGCCCGACGTGGTGCGCTGGGGCGCCGATGAGCCGCACGTGAGCGATGATTCGACTGGCCTGGTCGCCCTGCTCGGCACCTACCCGGTCATCGGCGCCCTCTACGGCAACCCGCCCGGCCCGGTCGACCTCGACGACCTCGAGGCGCGCATCGATGCGTTGGCCGCGCTCGGTCAGGGCGCCGACCATGCTGCTGTGGCCGCCGCCCTGGCCCAGATCCTCCCCCTGGCCGATGCGGCGACGCTCATCGACGCGCCCGTGGTCCGCCATCCCCGATCGGAGTTCGAGAGCCGGCCCTACGCCCTGTGGTCCCGAGCCTACGGGATCGCCGCTCCGGTCCTGTTCTACCTGGGTCAGTCGGCGGCATCGTGGGTGGCGGTCGACCGGGCCATCCGGGGCGCCAGCCGCGGCGGGGACCCCACCCTCATGGTCAGCGCCGTGCTGCGGGCCGCCCGGCTGTTCCTCATCGACGGGCGCTTGGACCAGGCCCATGCCGCCGGGGAGTCGGTGGTCGATGGCCTGGCCGCGGTGGTGACCGATCCTGCAGCGCCGGTCGCGGAGCTGGCCCTCGCCGGCGCCGCCCACCTGGTCCTCGCCGCGGTAGCTGCCAACCGCTGGAATCGGGGTACGGCGGACCATCACCTGGCGGCCGCCGCCGCCCTGGCGGAACGGGTCGGTCCCGATCAGCGGTTCTACGACACTGAGTTCGGGCCTGACGAGGTCGCCGTGCACCGGGTCATCGTGGCCGTGGGCCTGGAGGACGCCGGCGATGCCATCACGTTGGCACGGGAGGTCGACACGCGGCCCCTGACCCCCGAGCGCCATGCCCGCCTGCTGTTGCACTGGGCCCGGGCCGAGATCCTCCGGCGGGCACCGGATCGGGCTGTGGCCCTGCTCATGCGGGCTGATCGCCTCAACCCGGAGCAGACGGCGCAGCACCCCATGTCGTGGTCGGCGATCGAGGACCTGAGGGCCATGGCCGTGCGCATCCACGCCACGGGCGATCTGGCCCGCCTCCAGTCGAAGGTTCGTCGTCCTCGGTGAGGAGGGGTTCTGGCAATCGCCTCGCCCTCATCGATCTCCTCCACCGCCGGCACCCGCCCCTCGACGATCCCGTCTCGGCCCTGGCTGAGTTTCGGGTTCTGGTCGATGGGGTGATCGTCACCAACCCGACGGCGAGGGTCCGCACCGATGCCGCCGTGGTGGTCAAAGACCGCCGCCAACCGCAGGGAGTCCGCAAGCTGGGGTTGGCCCTGGATCGCCTTGGTGTGGATGTCGGGGGCCGTCTGGCCATGGACGTGGGCGCCTGCACCGGAGGCTTCACCATGGCCCTGCTCGGTCGAGGCGCCCGCCGGGTGGTGGCCGTTGACGTCGGGTTCGGCCAGCTCCTCGGTTCCCTCCAGCAGGACGAACGGGTGGTCAACCTGGAACGGACGAACGTCGCCGACCTCAACCCGGAGCTGCTGGCCGCCCCCGATGTGCTCGGCGGTCTTCCCGAGGTCATCGTCGCCGACGTGACCAAGATCCCGCTGCGCCAGGTGGGCCTCCAGCTCGCGGAGCGACGGGTGCCCGCCGCCGGGGCCGATCTGATCGGGTTGATCAAGCCCATGTTCGAGCTGGCCGTCGGGGTCCTGCCCACCTCCGCCGCCGACCTCGACCGGGCCGTCGGCCTGGCCGCCTCCGGCCTGGCCGACCACGGCTGGACGGTCGTCGAGACCATCGAGTCGGCCGTGCGGGGCCACGGCGGGGCGGTCGAGTACTTCGTTCACGCCCGATGGGCGGCGCGACCGGCTCAACCTGGTCCCGGGTCACTGCCCTTGCCGTACTTCCAGTAGGCCCGGGTGTAGGCGCGTGTCCGGTCGAGGTGGTGGTCGTCGATCAGGTATCGGCGGATGCGCCGGCTGGCCGCCGCCTCGCCCGCCATCCAGAACCGGGAGTCGGGTGCCTCGGCCAGATGCCGGCCGACCGTCGCCTCGTCGGTCAGGACCCTGACGAGTGCGTCACCGGCGCGGGCGCCGGCGGCCCGCGGCCACCAGCGGACGGTGAAGGGGGCGGGGCTGCTCAGCGCCAGCTCTGTCTCACCGGCCGGGACCTCGGCGTGGACCTCGGCTTCGGCCGAGGCGGGAAGAGCCTCGAGGATGGTGGCGATCGCCGGCAGGGCGCTCTCGTCGCCGGCGAGCACATACCGGGTCACGCCGGCATCGACGGTGTAGCCGCCGGCCGGGCCGCCGATGACGACCGGAGCGCCCGGCTCCGCCGCTGCCGCCCAGGCCGAACCCGGTCCGGCCCCGTTGACCAGGAACAGGACCTCGAGCTCGCCGGACTGCGGATCGAAGCGCCGCGGGGTGTAGGTGCGCACGGTGGGGCGGGGATGAGCCGGGGCGAACACCCGACCGCCGTCGCCGTCCACCAGCTCCAGACCGGTCCCGTCCCTGTCAGGCAGGAACACCTGGATGTGCTGGGCCGGATCGGTCAGCTCGAAGCCGTCGAGGCCCGGGCCGGCGAACGTCACCGCGACCAGGTGTTGGGTGACGGCGTCGACCCGCCGGGTCGTGGCCGGGCGCAGGACGCGCTTGGCCGGGAGGACCGGGTCGGCGCCGTCGAGCCGTCCGCTCGGTGGCGTCACAGGGGGGATGGCTTCCACCTTAGGAGCGACCGGCCTCGGCCGGGGATGGGTCGGAGCGGTCGTCGGACCGGGTGATGGTGCCGTCGATGCCGACGGCACCCAGCCACGCTTGCAGGGGCCGGCCGATGAGCGGGTCGAGGTTCCACACCGCCACGGAGCGCCCCCGGCGGTCGAGCGTCTGGCCCAGCGTTGTCACCGACCCCGGATCGGTGATCAGGTTGACCAGGTCAGCGATGCCGGTGGCGGTGGAGATCCACCCGAGGGTCACGACCCCTGCGTTGGCGCGCCAACGGGCCGCGAACCCGACGCGGAAGCGGATGACGTCGTGGTCCCTGACGATCATGGCGTCAGGGTTGCCTACCGGAAAAGAAGTGTGACAATTTACCCATAAGGCGCAACCGTAGTGTGGAAGGTAGGGGTCGATGTGATGACCGTCACATCGACGGGCGCGAGGATCGCGCCGTCCACATCACCACCTTCCAGCCGCCGAACTACCAGCTATCGCTACGACCCGGCCGGCGGCCCCAGGGCGACCAGGGTGCTCAGCTCGCTCAGGACAGAGCGGACCGTGTCGGTGTCGACCCGCAGGGGCCGTCGCCCCGGCCCGTCCTCGTTGCGGAGGAGACCGGCATCGCGCAGTGCCTTCACATGGTTGGTCACCGTCGGCTGGGCCAGGTCGAAGGCGGAGGCCAGCTCGCCGACCGAGCGGGGATGGAGGGTCAGGTCCCGGATCATGGCCAGGCGGGCGGGGTGGGCCAGCGCCTTCAGCTGGCGGCTGAGATCCTCGGTGCCTCGGGTGCTCGTCGGAGGGGCCACGGGGACGGCTACCAGCACGGCGTCGTCGATGTCCAAGACGAACATCCGGCCGAAGATCAGCGTCGGCACCAGCGTGACGGGGATGTCGTAACCGACCTGGTCGAGGAGGCCGGGCATGAAGCTGTCGACCATCGCATTGGGCGCCAGCTCCGGCCAGGGAATCCCGGCGTCCAACCGGGTCCGGTACCTGGTGATGGCCTGCTCGGCCCGGCGATCACCTCGATCCTGCCGGGCGTCGCGAAACCCATCCCACAGGTGGCACAACATCTCCACGTAGCCGGCCCGTCGCTTGGCGGACCGCCGCAACAGCTCGAGTCTGTGGACGGGTGCGACCTGGCCTACCCCCGGCCCGACCGGGCGGCCGGGCGGCCCACGGACTCCGCTCGCAGCCTGGTGGCGGTGTCGTGCCCCGCGGCGCAGCCCACGCAGGTGGTTGTTGACGGCAGCGCGGCCAGGCGTTCGCCCGGGATGACCCGCCCGCAGCCCTGGCACCGGCCGTAGGTGCCGGCATCGAGGCGGGCGGCGGCCAGGCCCAGCGCGGCGATGTCGGCTCGGCTCTGGGCCAGGAGGGCGCCGACCCGGGCCCGTTCGTAGCCTACGGTGGACCCGTCGGGGTCGTGCTCGTCGTCGGGTCCCTCGGCGGTGGCTGCCTCCAGGGCGTCGAGCTCGGCGGCCAGGTCGGCTGCCCGCCGGTGGGCGGCTTCCAGCTCCCGGCGCACGCCGGCCGCGGCGCAGGTGGAGGGTTTCACCCCCCCATGGTACGGACCGCTAGGCGGTGAGCTCGTCGGCGAGGAGGTCCATGAGCAGCACGTCGTGCCAGGTGCCGTCGGGGCCCCGCTCGCCGCGGCGAACGATGCCGACCGGCCGGAAGCCGACCTTGGTGTAGCAGCGGATGGCGGGCTCGTTGTCGGCCGCCGGGTCGATCTCCAGGCGGTGGTGGCCGTGGTCGTCGATGAGGTGGCGGGCCATGGTCCGCACCGCGTCGGTCCCCACGCCGCGGCCGTGCAGGGCCGGGTCGACGTAGATGTCGATGCTGGCGTGGCGGTAGTCGGGTTCCTCCTCGGCCCCCCATTGGATCCAGCCACCGACCCGGTCGTCGACCATGATCACGTACGGCGTCGAATCGGGCTCGTCGAAGTCCTTCTCGATGGCGGCGGCCATATCATCGCCTCCCCTCCACCGGGCGTAGACCTCGGGCGCCTGGCGGATGGGGATGAGCGCAGGGATGTCAGCCCGGATGGCGGGGCGGAGCCGGACGACCGAGCCCTGCAGCGTGGTCACCTCCGAGACGATAAGACCACCGAAGGTGGCCGCCAAACGAATTGGTCCCCGGCCGTCACCGGGGCTCGGCGGCGCCGGCGTCGAGGATCGCCACGCCGTCGGGGGCCAGGTCGGCCGAGCCGGCCCCGGCGGCGAGCGCCGGGTGGGATGCCACCACCCGGTCGCGGGGGGCCAGGACGAGGGGGATGGGATCGGAACCCAGGTTGACCATGACCGTCAGCTGGCCGCGCCGCATGATGAGGTGACGGGCGTCCTCGGAGACCGTCACCTCGGTGACAGCCAGGTCGGGGTTGGTGATGTCAGGAAGCCGCCGGCGCAGGACGATCAGGGTGCGGTACCACTCGAGCATCGAGGCGTGCTCGCCGGCGGCCACCTCGGACCAGTCGAGCGTCGAGCGGGCGAAGGTGGCGCGGTCCTGGGGGTCGGGGACCGTCTCGGGCGCCCAGCCGAACGACGAGAACTCCTGCGTCCGGCCTTCGGTGACGGCCCGCCCCAGGTCGGCGTCGCCGTGGTCGGTGAAGTACTGGAACGGAGCGGAGGCCGCCCATTCCTCGCCCTGGAACAGCAGGGGAACGAAGGGGGCGCACAGGAGCAGGGCGGCAGCGATCCGGGCCCGGCCCGGGCTGGTGAGATGGCAGAGGCGTTCACCGAGGGCCCGGTTGCCGACCTGGTCGTGGTTCTGGATGCACACCACGAAGGCGGACGCATCGAGGCCGACGGGCGGCCGTCCGTGGACCCGCCGGCGGTGACGGGAGTACTCGCCGGCGTACACCCACGCCCGGCGCAGGGCGGTGGCCACCTGGGCCAGGGAACCGAAGTCCTCGTAGTACCCGTTGGTCTCGCCGGTCAGCGCGGCGTGGATGGCGTGATGGAACTCGTCGGCCCAGGCCGCGTCCAGCCCGTACCCACCGGCCTGGCGGGGGGTGACGAAACGGGGGTCGTTGAGGTCGCTCTCGGCGATGATGAACAGGGGGCGGCCCACCTGGGCGGCCAGGGCGGTGACGGCGATGCTGATCGTCTCGGCGATGTGCACCGCGGAGGTGTCGGCGATGGCGTGCACCGCGTCGAGGCGGAGCCCGTCGACGTGGTAGTCCCGGAGCCAGGCGAGGACATTGTCCACGATGAAGGAGCGGACCTCGCCGGAGTCAGGACCGTCGACGTTCACCGCGTCCCCCCAGTTGGTGACGTGTCGATCGGTGAAGTACGGGCCGTACCGGCCCAGATGGTTCCCGGCCGGCCCCAGGTGGTTGTAGACGACGTCGACGATCACACCGAGGCCCCGGCTGTGGCAGGCGTCGACCAGTGCCTTGAGCCCGCCGGGACCTCCGTAGCCGTGGTGGGGGGCGAAGAGGTCGACGCCGTCATAGCCCCATCCCCGCCCGCCACTGGCCTCGGCCACCGGGAGAAGCTCGACGGCATCCACGCCGAGGTCGACGAGGTGGTCGAGGTGGGCGATGGCCCCCTCGAAGGTTCCCGATTTGGAGAATGTCCCCACGTGGAGCTCGTAGAGGACGGCCGAGGGCAGGTGGACGCCGCGCCACGAGCGGTCGGACCACGCAAAGGTGTCGTGGTCGACCGTGCGCGAGGGGCCGTCGATGCCTTCGGGCTGCCACGGCGAGCGGGGGTCGGGTAGCGCCGGGCCGCCGTCCAGGCTGAAGCCGTAGTCGGTCCCGGCGGCCACGAGCCGCTCCAGCGACCACCAGTCCCGGTGGTCGCGCGCCATGAGGTGCCGCTCGTCGCCGATGACGGCTTCCACCCGTTCCGGCCGGGGAGCCCAGACGGCAAGGCTGGTCAGTGCGGGCACCGCCCCTGTGTACCCGGAGCGGGGCTCGGTCACGCCGCGGCGCGCCGTCGGATCTCGTAGACGCAGCTGTGGGCGCCGCTCACGATGTGGGCGACGCGCTCGATGTCCGCGTCTGGCACCGCCGCCCGGAGGAACGCCAGCTCGCTGGTGCAGGCATGGTCGTAGCGGCGGGCCACGTCGAGAACGGCGCAGTTGTGCTCGTTGACCGTCCAGAACCCGGGCGCCACCTGGGCGGCGTCGGCCAGGTAGCCGTCCTCGTCGAGGATGGCCGCCAGCTCGCGCACCCGGTCGTCGAAGCCCTTCCCGGCCAGGCGGACCTCGGCCCGCCGGACCCGCTCCGCGCCCCGCTGGTCGAAGACCCTGGCCACCAGGTCCGGGTCGGTGGCCTCCAGGAAACCCAGCAGCTGGTTGGTGAGCTGACCGTAGCGCTTGGGCCACAACGATTCGGCGGCCGGCGCCAGGCAGTAGCGTCGTCGAGGTCGTCCCGGCCCGGTCCGCTCGTCGCGATGCGCCACCAGGCCCTGCTCCTCCAGGGGTCCCAGGTGCTGGCGCACGGCGCTGACGGTGATGCCGAGCTCGGCGGCCGCCTCGCCGGCCGAGACGTCCCCGGCCGCCTTGATCTGTTCCAGCACGGAGCGCACCGCCGGCGAGAACCCGGCCAGGGCGGAACCGGCGCCGGCCGTCTCGGTCGGAGCCAGCTCCAGCGGCTCGCTGGGCCGGCTCATCGCAGGATCAGGTGACTGTCGCCGAACTCGTGCCAGAGGTACCTCCGTGCCAGTGCGGCAGTGTAGGACGCTTCCAGCAGCGGGCGCCCGGCCACCGCCTCGAGCAGCTGGAGGTGCGACGCCTGCGGTTCGTGCCAACCGGTGATCAGCCCGTCGACGGCCCGCACGCCTCGCGCCGGGCCGATCACCAGGTCGGTCCAACCCTCGGCGGCGTGCACGTGCCCGGCCTCGTCGGCCACCGTCTCGAGGGCCCGCACGGCGGTGGTGCCCACGGCGATGACGCGGTGGCCGGCGGCGCGGGTGGCGTTGATCAACGCCGCGCTGGTCTCGGCCAGCCGGTACCACTCGGCGCTTGGCGGCTCGTGGGCCTCCGGGGAGGAAACCCCGGTGTGGAGCACGAACGGGGCGAAGCTCACTCCCCGGGCGACCAGTCTGGTCACCACCGCGGCGGAGAACGGACGGGCCGCGCTCGGCATCTCCGCCGATCCGGGCTGATCGGCAAACACCGTCTGGTACGCCCCGATCGGCCGGTCCCTGGTGACGTAGCCGTAGCGGATCGGCCGCCCGTAGCGGGTCAGGTAGGCCAACACCGGCGTGGGCAGGGCCAACGTGGCCGCCCACAGGCGGATGGGGCCACCGCCGGGGTTGGGCTCGGGACCGGCGCCGTTGGCGCCGAGCAGCCGGGCCTGCCCGCCGCCGGGAAGGTCGAGCACCAACCCAGGGGGCGCATCCAGCCAGGGGGTGGTGGCCGGCCCGTCGAGGTGGCGCAGCTCGACCACCCATGCGCCGCCCGGGGATCGACCGGCCAGATGGACCTCGGCGGTGGTGCCGTCGGGCAGGCGGGCGTCGAGGGCGGCGGGGAGGGTGGCCGACGTGTTGACCACCAGGAGATCCCCCGGGCGGAGGACGGCCGGCAGCTCGGTGAAGACCCGGTGCTCGATCGAGCCGCCCTGGCCGCGAGCGACCAGCAGCCTGACGGCATCTCGGGACAGGCCTCGCTCCTCAGGTGGCTCGGTCGCTTCGAGACCGGGAGGGAGCTCGAAGGCCAGGCCGTCGACAACGGCGGCCGGTGTCACCGGACCGGCTCCGTCTCGCCGGAAGGGCGCTCGCCGGAAGGAGGTAGAGCGATGTCGGCCAGGCGGACCCGGCCGCTCGGACGGTCTGATCCGATCAGGTGCAGCAGGGCCGGCACGACCGTCGCCGGCTCCGGCCGGTCGGAGATGTCCTCGCCGGGAAAGGCCTGCTGGTGGAGCCGGGTGCGCAGATCGCCGGGATCGACCGTCCAGGTCCGGCACCACGGCTGTTCTGCCCCCCAGATGGCGCCGAGCTGCTCCAGAGCGGCCTTGGACGAGCCATAACCACCCCAGCCGGTGTAGGGCGCCACGGCCGCATCCGAGGTGATGGCGATCACCCGCGGCGCCGGCGCCGCCCGCAGCAGCGGGGTCAGGTCCTGCAGGACGGCCAGGGGTGCGATGGTGTTGACCTCGTAGACCGCCCGCAAGGCGTCGAGAGGATAGTCGGCCAGCCGCGGTTGGGGGCTCGGCCCGAGGATGCTGGCGTTGAGGACCACCATGTCGACCCGCCCGAGGTTGCCCACGGCGGCGCCCAACTGGTGGCGGTGGTCGGGATCGGCCACGTCCCCCACCACGCTGGCCACGGTGGCGGGCCCGGCGAGGGCCCCGAGGCGCTCCGCCTCTTCGGCGAGGGGGCCGGGGTCCCGGCCGTCGATCACCAGCGACCAGCCCTGGCGGGCCAGGCCTTCGGCCACGGCGGCCCCGAGACCTGAGGACGCCCCGGTGACCACGGCTACCAGCGTCTGGTGTTGCTGCACGGCCTGGTGTTGTTGCACTGGGCAACCTCCCTGTTGTGAGCTCCTCCAGAGATTACACAGAGATTGCTGCTTTTATTCCGACTTTTCGGGGCGGACCAAACCACTCTGGTAGGCGAAGACCACGACCTGGACGCGATCGCGCAGATCGAGCTTGGTCAGGATGCGCCCCAGATGCGTCTTCACCGTCGCCTCGGCCACGAACAGCTTGGTGGCGATCTCCCCGTTGGACAGCCCGCCGGCGACCTCCACGAGGATCTCCCGTTCGCGGTCGGTCAGCAGGTCGACGGGTGACCCCACGGCCGCCTCGGAGCGGTCCCGCAGGTCGGGCAGCTTGCCGGCGTAGGCATCGAGCAGGCGCCGGGTCACGCTCGGGGCGACGACGGCGTCTCCCGAGGCCACCGTGCGGATGGCGGCGGCCAGCTCGGCGGGCGGGACGTCTTTGAGCAGGAACCCGCTGGCCCCGAAGCGCAGGGCGGAGAAGGCGTACTCGTCGAGGTCGAACGTGGTCAGGACCAGAACCCGCGCCGAGGGTGTTTCGGCCACCACCCGCCGGGTGGCCTCGATCCCATCGGTCCCCGGCATCCGCACGTCCATCAGGATCACGTCCGGTCGCAGCTGGGCCGCCAGGCGCACGGCGGCGTCACCGTCGGGCGCCTCGCCGACCACCCTGAGGTCGTCCTGCTCCTCGAGGATCATCCGGAACCCGCTGCGCAGCAGCTCCTGGTCATCGACGAGGAGGACGGTGACGGTCAGCGCGGCCCCCCGGGGCCGACCGGCAGGCGGGCCTGCACCCGCCAGCCGCCATCCGGTCCGGGGCCGGCAGCGACGATGCCCTGGTGAACCGAGGCGCGTTCGCGCATCCCGGCCAGGCCGTGGCCCAGGATCGGCGCCGGAGCGCCGCCGTCGGCGGGCCACGGCAGGAGGCCGTCGTCGTCCACCTCGATGTCCAGCTCGGGCGCGTCGTAGCGCAACCGGACCTGGACCCGATGAGCGCCGGCCGCGTGCTTGACGCTGTTGGTCAGGGCCTCCTGGACGATCCGATAGACGGTGAGACCGGCGCCGGGGGGGATGTCGAACGGATCCCCGGTGACCTCCAGTGAGGCGTCCAACCCGGTGGCCCTGACCCTCGCCACCAGGTCGTCGAGCTGGCTGACGTCGGGCTGGGGGCTGACGTCAGGTCCGGCTCGGGAACCGGGGGTGTCGTCGGCGCGGAGCACGCCCAGCAACCGGCGGGTGTCGCGCAGGGACTGGCGGCCGAGGTCGGAGACGTGGGCGATGGCGGTGGCGGCCCGCTCGGGTTCGCTGACCAGCTTGGCCGCCGCCCCGTCGGCCAGGCTGACCATGACCGCCAGGCTGTGGGCCAGGACGTCGTGCATCTCCCTGGCGATCCGGGTCCGCTCGGCCACCGCCGCCATCCGGGCTTGCTGGTCCCGCTCGTGCTCCAGACGCTCCGCTCGCTCGATCAGCGTGGCCATGTGGGCCCGGCGGGTCCGGACGTTGATCCCGAGGAGGAAGGCGGCGGCCACCATGCCTGACAGGAACACCAGCGAACGGACCCAGCTGCCCGTCAGCGTCCAGCGCACGGTGGCCATGACAACCCCGATCTCGAGGATGGTCGCCGCCGCCAGTGCGGTGCGCCGGGGCCGGTGCACCGACAGGGTGCAGAGGGCGACCAGCAGGGCGGCATCGGCGAGCAGGCGGTCGTTGGCCAGGAACTGGGCCAGGGCGATGAGGCTCAAGGTGACGAACACGCCGACCGGGTACCGCCGCCGCCAGATGAGCGGGACGAGCAGAGCCACCTGGAGGACCACCTGCCCGACCCCGGGACGGTCCTCGAAGATCAGCCTGGGGGCGCTGATGGCAGCCAGGAACAAGGCGATGGCGGCGTCGGCGATCAAGGGGTGGGCCCGGACAGCGCCGGTCAGGCGCCTCCTCGGCGCGCCGCCGCCCCCGACACGGTCGGAGGCGGCGGCGGTAGGGGCAGGGCCGGAGGGATCGTCGAGCAAGGCGGCCAGGCGCCCGAGCCCCGAGCGACCGGGCCGACCCCTGGACCCGGGAGTCGTCGGCAGCGGCGCCCGGGCCCCAGGATCGCTGGTCGTCAGCCGGGGGCCGCCGGCCGCAAGGGTCATGCGTCCCGGCGGCGCAGGCTCACGGCGGCGGAGATCACGGCGATGGCCAGATAGCCCACGAAGAGTGCGAACCCGGCCCACGGATGCATCATGGCGTGATCGCTGCGCTGAGAATAGAGTGCCTGGCCGGCATTGGACGGGAAATACGGCACCACCGAGTTCTGCCAGCTGGTGGGCAGCAGGTTGGACAGCCCCGGGAGCACCAGCAGCAAGCCGAACAGAGCGGCGATGCCGCCGGCGGTGTTGCGGACGATGAACCCGAAGGCGACGCCGAGCAGGCCGGCGACGGTCAGGTAGAGAGCGACGCCGAACACCGCCCGCAGGGCCCCGGGGGCGCTGAGCGAGACGCCGTGGGTGCCGAGCAGGGCCTGACCGCCGAGGAAGGCGGCGAACGACGACACCAGGCACACCGAGAACACCA
>JALYVP010000109.1 GCA_030853185.1 Actinomycetota bacterium
CCCCTCCCCCTCCTCGGGCCGGAACGGGTGGGTTGGGGCGGCGGCCGGTCTCGGCGGCGGCCGGGCTCGGTGCCGCCGGGCGGCCGGTCTCTCCGGGTGCAGCGGATGCCAGGGCCGCCTCCAGACGCTCGATGCGCTGGAGCAGGGCGGCCGGTGAGGGGTCGGCCGCAGGGCTGGCCAGGCGGACCAAGGCCACTTCCAGGGTGACGCGGGTGTCGACCGAGTCCCGCATGTCGACCGCCGCTCGGCCGATCTGCTCCAAGGCCCGGACGACGGTGGCCAGGCCGAGCTGCCGGGCCTGGGCCTCCACCTGGTTGGCGGCCTCGTCGGCCAGCAGGACCAGGCTGCGGGCCTGGGTGGCCAGGAACCCGTTTCGGAGATGCTCGACCAGCTCCGCGGCCAGCCGGCGGGGGTCCCGGCCTCCGTTGAGGGCGTCGGCCACGGCGAGAAGTACCAGGCCGGCGTCGCGCCCGGCGATGGCGTCGACGATGTCGGAGACCACCGTTCCCTCGTCCTCGACCGAGCCGGCGGCCGCCACCTGGTCCAGCACCGAGAGGGCGTCGCGAGCGGAGCCGTGGCCCCGGCGGACGACCAGGTCAAGGGCTTCGGAGGGGAGGCCGAGAGCGGCTCGCTCATTGACATCCGCCAGGAGCTCAGCCAGCGTCGCGGACCCGAGCAGGCGGAACTCGTAGTGCTGGGTGCGGCTCTTGATCGTCGGCAGCACCCGCTGGGGGTCGGTGGTGGCCAAAACGAACACCACATGGCCTGGCGGCTCCTCCAGGGTCTTGAGCAGGGCGCTGGCCGCGTCGGCCGTCAGCTGGTGGACCTCGTCGACGATGTAGACCTTCTGGCGGCCGCTGGTGCTGAGCGCCACCCGCGAGAGCAGGTCGCGCATCTCGTCCAATTTGCGGTTGGAGGCGGCGTCGAGCTCGTGGACGTCCACCGACGAGCCAGTCCGGATCGACACGCACGACGCGCAGGTGCCGTCCGGCTCGCCGTCGACCGGGCTGGCACAGTTGAGTGCCATGGCCAGGATCCGGGCCGTGGAGGTCTTGCCCGTTCCCCGAGGCCCGCTGAACAGGTAGGCGTGGGCCACCTTGCCGTCCCGCACCGCGTTCTTCAGCGCTCTGGTCACGTGCTCCTGGCCGAGGACGTCGGAGAACCGCTGGGGCCGGTAGCGGCGGTACAGCGACTGGTACGGCTCGTTTGCGCTCTCGTCCACCACGACCCACCAGCCTACGGGAGGACGCGGCCGAGGCCCGCCAGCCCGGCACAGCGAGACCTGGCGTCCGGCGCAGCGGTCAGGCGATCTGCGGCACAGGTTGCGATCCGCTGAGAGCTGCTGCCGTCAGGCCCTGACCCGGTTCACGGTGCATCCTTGCGCAGGACCCGACCGCCGCGCCCGACGCCAGGTCTGTTCCGACAGGATAGCGTGTGTCCCCACAGTGACGAGGAGGGGTGCGAGAGCGGCCGAATCGGCACGACTGGAAATCGTGTGTCCTTCACGGGACCGTGGGTTCAAATCCCACCCTCTCCGCCACTGCCCGCCCTGGCGCGGCCTGAGGCTGCGACCCCGGGGTCGGCTCAGTGCAGGGGAACCCCCGGGAGCACGTCGACGTGCTCGATGCGCACGGCATCGAGGGCTTTGGGGTCGAGCCCGACCGAGGCCAGGATCGTGGGCGCCACCTGAGCGGTCTGCACCGGCGAGACCACCGAGCGTCCGGGCGAGCCGGCCATCAGGTCGGCACCGTTGACGACCAGCAGGGCCACGTGGGTGTCGTCGGCGGAGAAGCCGCCGTGTTCGGCCACCTTGGCCGTGCTGGTGGAGTAGATCGTGCCGGGGATGGGCTGGACGATCAGGTCGGGGGTCCGGGGGTCGCCGAGCGGGTTCCCGAACTTGTCGTCCAGGGGCTCACCCGACAGGACGCCTTGGATCCGAGCCGTGTTGGCCCCAGCCTTGTCAGCCTGGAGAGCGGCTACGGCGGCGGGGGTCTGGGACTGGGACTTGAGCCACAGCAGCGCGATGTCGTCATCGGTGGTCTGGGCCACGTTGATACCTGCATTGGACAGGACCGTGCTTTCGGCGTGACCGATCAAGGCCAGCTTGGCCGGGTTGATCGGCGACTGCCCGTGCTTGGCCGAGATGATGATCTGGGTCGAGCCGAGCAGGTGCTGGGACCGGAGCTCAGAGACCATGGAACCCAGGGCGTTGTCGACCGAGGCGATGGCCCCGCCGAGCTGAGGAGTGAACCGCAGGGTGCCCGGCTCGTACCCTCCGGGCGCGTAGTGGGGATCGCACCCCGGCGCATGGTTGGAACGGACGCAGGACAGCTGCGGGTCCACCAGCTTCTGGCCGACGCTCACCGTCTGGAAGTTCATCCCGAAGATCGCGGGAGTGCCCACGTGCTGGGTCCCGGCCGAGTTGAGCCCGTCGATCTCATTCAACACGGCGTCCACCTTGACCTGGTCGTAGGCCTCGGTGTTGCCGACCTTGTCGGTGATGAAGTCGCCGTTGGGGTCCCCGGTCGGGTTGGGGAGGGGGAAGGTCACGGTGCGACCGCGGGTGTCGACGAGGGTGGGAGGAATGATGTCGGCGTTGATCTCGGTCATGAACTTGTCGTCCACCGCGCCGGGTGTGCCATGGCCGCTGACCTGCTGGTCGGCGGCCGGGTGCTTGTCCGCCCAGGCCGTGCGCAGACCGGCCTGGTGGATCACGCTGAAGATGGAGTTGGTCCGCAGGAAGTCGTTCGGCTGGATCGGAACGCAGGCACCGTTGACGATGCCGTAGGGCAGCTGGGTCGGGTCGATGCTCTCGTTCAAGATGGTGCGGGTGCCGGTTTGGTTGTTGGCCGTGCTCGGCGCCTTGGTGTCGATGTTCTCGGCGTACATCGTCTCCGCCCCGGGAGGGCCAGAGCAGTTCTGCGAGCTGGTGGGCGTCTGCGCCGCCGGCTTGTACAGGGTCCGGTCGTAGCTGTCGTCGTAGTAGACCCCGGTGAGCTTGGGGGAACCGCCGGTGGTGAGGGCCATCAGCCCCGGGGAGGAGTCACTCGGCTCTGACGTCATGGCGTTCGTGTAGCTGGTGCCGTGGTTCTCCAGGGCGGCCAGGTTCGGGCACAGGTCGGTGGCGATGCATTGGGCCATGTCGGACTGGTGCAGGCCATCGACACTGACGAGCAGTACCCGCTGCGGGTGGGCCGGGACGGCCGAGGCCACACCGGCGCCGCCGGAGACAAGGGCCCCGCCGACGGTGACGGCGCCTACCGCTACGGCGGCCAGGCGTCGGATTGGATTGTTCATGATCCTCCTTGGTTGCGGCCGGCCGTTGGTTCCTGAGGCGTGACTGCCATCACCACGCATCCACCCTCTCCGGTGACGATCGCCGGTCTACCGCTGTGAGATGGCCGTGACGGAACAGGACGGAGAACGCTGTTCGACCGCCAGGTGATGAAATGGTGCTGGGGCACCGACGCCGCCCAGCACGTTCTGCCCCCCCCTCCCCCACGGTCAGGAGACCGCAAGGAGCCGTCGTGAAGCCCTTCCGCCCCGACCCGCCGTCGTGTTTCATCTCCACCCACCTCGACGACGTGGCGTTGTCGTGCAGCCATTGGCTGGCCGCGAACCCGGCGGCCTCGGTGGTGACGGTCTTCGCGGGCGCACCGAGCATCCGCCGTCGCGACGGCTGGAACTTCGACACGACCGGGGAGACGGTGGCTCTCAAGGCCATCGACAGGCGCCGGTCCGAGGATGCTGCCGCCATGGCGATCCTGGGTGCGTCGCCGTACTGGATCGAGCTGTGGGACGCCCAGTACGTCGCCGGGCACCGCCAGGACAGCGCCGTCGTGCAGGCACGCATCCGTGATGTCCTCGACAGCATCCGGCCACGGTCGGTCATCGCCCCTCTCGGGATCCACCATCCCGACCACGTGGCTGTGGCTGACGCCTGCGCCGGGCTCGCCCAGGCATCCGAGTTGACCTGGTACTGCTACCTCGACATGCCATACGCGCGGAGCTTCCCGGCCCAGGTGCAGCCGAGGCTGGCCGCCCTGAGCGCCGGGGGGACCATCGACCTTGTCGAACGTGAGCCGTTTCGGCCCACCACCGACATCAAGGACCGGGCGGTGCGCCTGTACCGGTCGCAGCTCGACCTCGTCCGCGCCGATCATCCTGGCTTCGAGCCGTCACTGACCGACCCGGAGCGCTTCTGGGCCATGGAGCGCGCCGATGAGCGGCGCCGGTCCCCACGGAGGGGCTCCGTTCAGGCGGTGCCGTCGGCCAGCGCCCGGGCCCAGCGGTAGTCGGCCTTGCCGGCCGGGCTGCGGACCATCTCCGGGACCCGCACGATGACCTTCGGCAGCTTGTAGCGAGCCAGCCGCCCGGCAGCGGTGGCGAGGATGTCGGCGTCGGCGGGTTCCCCCTCCACCGCCACGATGGCGACCACCTCGCTCCCCCACCGGTCGCTGGGTCGCCCGACGACCACGGCGTCGAGAACGGCCGGGTGCAGCAGGAGGGCCTGCTCGACCTCCTCGGCGAAGACCTTCTCCCCGCCGGTGTTGATGGTCACCGAGTCCCGACCGAGCAGCTCGACCATGCCGTCGGCCCGGAGGCGGGCCCGGTCGCCCGGGACCGACCACCGCGTCCCGTCAACGACCGGGAACGTCTTCTCCGTCTTGGCCCGGTCCCCGAGGTAACCGAGCGGGATGCGGCCGTACTTGGCGAACCAGCCGACCTCCTCGTCGCCGGGTGCCAGCACGCCATCCAGACCCTCGGACAGGACGGCGGTCGTCGGGCCCGGCTGGAACACCGCCCGTTCCGCGGTGGCCCCCTTGGCACTGATCGACTGCAGGCCGGAGCCGGTCTCCGATGCTCCCGCCGCGTCCAGGATGAAGACGTGGGGCAAGTGCTCCGTCAGTCGCTCCTTGGTCTCCGGGGAGGTCATCGCTCCTCCGACGGCGATCACGATCAGGGACGAGGCGTCGTACGTGCCCCGCTCATACTCGACGAGGAGAGGGCGAGCGAAGGCCTCCCCCACCATCAACATGGCCTGGACGCCCTCCCGCTCGACCGTGGTCCAGACCTCGCGGGGGTCGAGGCGGTCCACGACGTCGTTGATGACGAGGGTTCCGCCGGTGATGACGGCGTTCATTCCCAACCACTGAGCCGCTCCGTGCATCAGCGGGGCGTTGGGGAGGAAACGACTCCCACCCTCGAGCGCCGCCTTCACCACCTCGTCCTGGGCCGCCTCGCCCTGCAGGACGCCGATCGCCGCGCCCCAGATGTCGGCCTGGCGCCACAGGGTGCCCTTCGGCATTCCGGTCGTGCCGCCGGTGTAGAGGACATAGAGGTCATCGGGATGGTGGCCGGTGACGCTCAGGTCCTCGGACACGGCAGCCAGCGCCGCCTCGTAGTCGGCCGCCCCGTCGAGCAACGGTTCTCCCGAGTCGTCGGCCACCTGGAGCATCAACCGGGGCCGGGCCGTGACTCGGCGCAGAACATCGGCCAGGATCGGAGCGAACCGGGCATGGAAGACGAGGCCGGCCATGGAGGCGTCGTCGAAGAGGTACGCCAGCTCGTCGGCCACGTAGCGGTAGTTGATGTTGAACGGCGCCGTCCGGGCCGCGTAGCCCCCGAGCGTTCCCTCGATGTACTCCGGCCCGTTGTAGAGGTACAGGCCGACGAGGTCCTGGCCCGCCTCCCAGGGGGCGAGCGCGGAGCGGTGGGCGTGCCAGCCCAGCCCGGCGCCGGCGAGCACGTTGCCCAGCCGGCGGGAACGTTCGGCGGTCTGGGCGTAGGTGCGGGTGGTGCCCCGCCAGACCATGTTGGGCCGGTCGGGGACGGCGGCGGCGACCGCCTCGAACATCGTCCACAGATTGTGCTGGACCTGACCCATGACGAGCTTCCCCTCCCGGCGCCCCGAGGTGAACGACGTGACGCATGGTAGGCGGACGAGCGGGCGGCAATTGTCGACCGGGGCCCCCGCCCCTACCGTTGGCCGGAGTCGGCCGAGAGGACGGCCGCGAACCATTGCACGGGGGGAACAAGAGGTTGACCGTTGCGACTGTCCACGCCGGGAACCGCCCAGGCCTGGTCTACGAGCGCCGGGGGACGGGCGAGCCCCTCTTGCTGCTCCACGGTTTCGGCCACAGCCGGAGGGCGTGGGACCCGGTGATGAGCCGGCTGGCGGCCGAGCGGGACGTCATCGCCATCGACATGCCCGGCTTCGGGGCCAGCCGGTGGCCCAAGGGTTCACCGTTCGGCATCGACACCGTCGTCGCCCACATCGGGGCCTTCCTCGAGAGCATCGGCGTGGACCGCCCCCACGTCGCCGGCAACTCCCTCGGCGGGGTGGTGTCCCTCGAGCTGGCCAGGCAGGACCGGGTGGCATCGGCGACGGTGCTGTCACCCGCCGCCTTCATCAGCGTCGCCGGCAGCCTGTACGTGGGCACGGTCATCCTTGGTTTCCAGCACCTGGCCCTCGCTACCCCCGACCGGTTCCTCCGGGACGCCCTGAAGGTCCGCCCGGTGCGCAACGCCCTGCTGCTGAGTGCGTTCGGCCGACCCTCGAAGGTCTCGGACGAGGCGGTGATCAGCCTGCTTGGCTCGTTGCGCGAGGCGCCCCTGGTGGCGTCCCACATGAAGAGCTTGAGCCGGCTCCGGTTCCGGGGCGACCACGAGATCGACGTCCCGGTGACCGTTTCGTGGGGGACCCGGGACCTGATCCTGTGGCCTCAACAGGTACGAACCGCCCGCCGGGCCCTGCCCCGGGCCCGGATGGTGCCGCTGCCCGGCTGCGGCCACGTCCCCATGTCCGACGACCCCGAGCTGGTCGCACGAGTCATCCTCGAGGGGAGCTCGAGCCGGCCGCGAGCCGGCTCCCGGCCGCCGGCGGGACCCGGGGAGCTCCGACGGTCGCCGTCTCCCGAAGGATCCCGGCCGTCCCGGACGTCCCGATCGGCCCGGGCCGCGCACCCGGCGGGGACATCCGGGACGGTCGGCCGGTGATCGACGACCGCCTCGCCCCACCATGACCGGCCCGGTGTCCGGCGTCGGCCGGATGGCAGGACGGCTGGCCGCCGCCGCTCAGAACGCCCTGGAGTTGGCCCGCTTCGGCGTCCTGGACATCGGCGAGCAACCGTCGCCGTTCGAGGTGACCCACACCTGGCCGCCCTCGAACCGCTAGCTAGGAGACGCCCCCGCCGATGTCGTAGTGGCAGTTCTGCTGGGCGAAGGCGACCGCTCGGGTGCTGGCCGCGTTGTACTGGGGATCGAGCAGGACCGTGCCGATCGACCCTGGTGGGGTCTTGGCTGCGTTCAGGCCCGCGGCGTTCAGCAGGGAGAGGATCTTGGCGGTGCCCTGCAGGTAGGTGGCGGCCGCCGGGGCGATCTCGGGGGGGGCGGCGGCGACCACTGTCGGGGTGAAGCGGACGTAGTCGGCCACGATCTGCTGGCGGACCTTCAGGCTGACGGCGATGGTGTTGGTCTTGATGTGCTGGTACTGGGCGACGAGGAGGGTGCAGAACTTGGCGGTGCTGGGCGGGCCGGGGACGTCGGGGGGCTTCCACGTGTCCGTCGCCACCACCGCCGGCGCTGACGTTGTGGACGCCGGCGCCTTGGTGCTGCGGTGCCCCCCTCCGCAGGCGCCCACGGCTCCGGCGCCGATCACGAGTGCCACCACCACGATGAGCTTGCGAATCACCTCATCTCACTGGGGGGCGTGGGCGGAGAAGCCCACCGGAGCCCTGAAGGTGACGTTGCCCGGACTCGCCGGCAGCCCGAGGGCGGTGTTGAACAAGGCCGCGACCACCGGATTGCACAGGGCGTTCGGTGCCATGGTTCCGGCCCCCGGTGCCCCCGGGTCGGGGGGCATGTTGGGGTCGATCGCCGGCGCCGCGAAGTCGTTGGCGGAGGCCACTGCCGAGCCGGCCGTGACCGGGTTGATCGCCTGGGTCCCGGCGCTGGCCGGGCCGGTGACCGGTGCACCGCCGGGATTGGCCGTGCTCAGGTTCACCACGGGGGTGGCAGGAGCGCCCGGGAGACCGGTCTGGCTGAGGTCGCCCACCGCCAGGGTGCACTCGCCGCCGCCCGTCCCCACCAGGTTGGCGCCCTGAGTAAGGGGACCGGTCAGGGATGCGAGCAGGCTCTGGAGGGGGCCGGACAGGGATGCGAGCGTGGATGCCGGCAGGTTGGTGAACATGTTGAGCAGGGCGGCGGGGTCGAGCACGGCCGTCGCCTTGGCCGTGTTGGTGAAGCTGACGTTGAACCCCCCGTTGGCCGCGGGCGCCGACAGGATGGCGGTGTTGATGACCCCGTCCGCCGACCCGTAGCCGTCCAGGACGGCGATGCCGGTGCCGCCGAGGGTGAGACCGACCGGGACGGACTGGTTCTCGTTGCAACCCGGGCCCGAGGCCGTGGGGTTCAGGGCCGTCGCGGTCCTGTACCGGAAGTCGCACACCGGGAAGCCGGGTGCGGGGGGGGCCAGACCCGGGATGGGCCCGTGCAGGATGAAGTTGTGGTTGTAGGCCGGGTTGCCGGGCTCTCCGGGATGGGCGTCGGTGATCGGACCCTTCAGGCTGGGCAGGGTGAGCAGCCCGCAGGCCTCCCCGAACAGGGTGCCGTTGGGGTACCCCGGTTCGGGGAACCCGAAGGTCACGCCGAGCTTGTTCGGGACGTGGATGGCCAGAAACCCGCCGTTGAGGGTGGCGGCGAAGGGCGCCTGGAAGGGGGCCCCGGGACTGTTGCGGGGGGTGCCGGCCGGCGGGTGCGTCTCGGGCTGGCAGTTGAGCTGGGGGTTGGGCACCGTGGCCGACGCCGACGGCGCCGAGATGACCGGTGCCGCGGTCATGACCAGCGCGGCGGCGACGATGGTGGCCAGCCGGCGGCTACGGAGGCGACACCCTGGCCTCCGACGACGGTGCGGGGCGGTCACGGCGGGCATGGGCACATCAGGTCCTTGTCGTAGGGCGGCGCCTGTTCGAGCCCGAAGTTGAAGGTGATGGGTACCGTCAGGCTGGCAACGCCCGCTCTGGCCGGCAGGCCGACGAACTTGTTGACCGTCTGAGCCAGTGCTGGCGGGCAGCTGGAGGAGGGCTGGACGGCCGGGATGGCGAAGTTGTCGGCGACGGCCAGGGCGACCCCACTGTGGAACCCGCCCGTCACCGGCTGGCCGCTCAGAGCGCCACTGGTCAGGGTGGTCAGCGGGACGTTGGGGATGGCCACGGGGCAGTTGGTGCCCAACGTGTTGGGAAAGTTGGGTGTCCCCGTCGCGTCGAAGCTCGCCATGTTGGACCCGTTGACGGTGACGTCGAGCCCCCCGTTGGCCGCCGGCGTCTTCACGACCGAGGCGGTGAGGTTGCCGAAGGTGATGTAGAGGGGGAACGCCTCAACCCCGCCCACATACACGTTGGCGGTGTTGGGGAGGGACGCGCCGCTGGCCGAGTCGTTGCTGGCCAGGTTCACATCGCCCGGCGGGAGGCTCCCGACCAGGCTCGGTAGCGAGATGACGCCGCAGACCGCGGCGTAGATGTGCGGCACGAGGATGTTGGGCTGCGACGGGCTCGTCGACTTCAGCGACAGCGTGGCGCCGGCGTTGCTGGCGCTGCCGATGGTCCCCTTGAACGGGATCTCGTAGGGGATCGGCCCGGAGAAGTTGTGACCGTTGTACGCATAGGGACGGCTTGCCGGCGGCGGCGGGTTGGGGTAGCCAGGTGGGGGCGCCTGGGCCGGCGGGCAGGCCGTGTTCGGCTTCGGCGGAGCGCTGGCGTCGCCGAACGCGGGGCGCTGGTTGACGCCGACCAGGCCGGTCACGGCCACCAGGGCGGCGGCGGCCGCGCCCATCCACGGGCGCACCCGTCGGCGACGCCTCCGGCGCGCCGCCGCAGCTTGGTTGATGGCGAGCATCGCTGTCCTCATCGTTCTACTTCGGCACCTGGAGGTCGTCGATCAGCCACGTGCCGTTCTGGCGCAGCAGGGTGACCTGGGTGCGCAGGGGCTGGGTGGCCGACGCCGACTTCTGCACGCTGTTGTTGACCGTCTGGTCGATGAAGAGCAGCACCACCGCCCTCGTAGAGGAGAACGAAGCCACCCCGGCGGAGATGACCTTGCCGGTGGCGGTGGCGTTGTACTGGGTGAGGAGCTTGTCCAAGGTGCCGCTCGTGGACTGGAAGTTCTTGCGGAACGCCGGCGTGGCATTCTTCAACACCTGGCCAAACGTCGAGCCGGGCCCGGTCAGGTTGCGGTAGTCGTAGCTCGACAGCAGCACGCCGTCGGATTTGGCGGACGTCAGGGCGCTGGAGCGCAGGCCCTCGAGGTTGGATTGGTTTCGCCACCCCAGGCCGAAGAAGATGCTGGTGGCCAACAGGACGACGGCCAGGGTCCCGACGAGGACCGCCGCTCGGCGGGGACGGCCCCCCGACCGCTTCGTCGACCCCGCCGGCCGGTCGTCACCCGCGGGCTCGTCGAGGGGCGGTTCGGCGACGGCGACCCTGCCCGTAGGGGCGGTGGGGGCGGCCGGCTGGGCGGGCTCCGGGCTCGGGTGG
>JALYVP010000110.1 GCA_030853185.1 Actinomycetota bacterium
CTTCAGCAGTGGGCGGTGGTGACCGCCGCCCTGCTCGAGAGCATGGACGTGGTGGTGGTCCGCCCTCCCGGGCGGGTCCGTCCCGCCGATGCCCGCCGGCTGGCCGCCAGGACCAGGGAACGGGAGGCCGTCCTGGTGGTGCTCGGCGCCGGGTGGCCCGAGGGTGTCGACCTCCGCCTGACGGTCACCAGAGCCGTCTGGGAGGGCCTGGAGGACGGCCACGGCCTCCTCCGGGCCCGGAGGGCGGAGGTGACCGTCACGGGCCGCAGAGCGGGCGGAGGTGACCGGAGACGATGGCTGTGGTTGCCGGGCCCTGACGGGAAGGTGGCCCTGGCCTCCGAGCCGGCCGGCCGCGCCGCTCCCCAAGCCCCCGAGGTGGTCGCCGCCCCGGCCGCACTGGTGCGGTGATGCGGACCCTGGAGGTGTGGTACCCGGACTGGCCGGTGGTGGCCGCCGGCGTCGCCGCTGACGTCCCCGCCGCCGTGGTGGTGGCCAACCGGGTGGTGGCGGTGTCCCCGGCCGCCCGGGCGGCCGGGGTCGTCGTCGGGTTGCGCCGGCGGGAAGCCCAGGGCCGCTGCCCGGAGGTCGCCATCGTCGCCGCCGACCCCGTCCGTGACGCCCGGCTGTGGGAACCGGTGGTGGCCGCCGTGGAAGCGTTCGCCCCCGGGGTGGAGGTCAGCGCCCCCGGAGCGGTGGGTCTGGGCACGAGGGGGCCGTCCCGTTATTTCGGCGGCGATCAGGCCCTGGCCGGCAAGGTGGCGGCGGCTGTTGACGTCGCCGCCGCCCCCGTCGCCGCCGGGCACCCCGGATGCCGGGTGGGGGTGGCCGACGGGCGCTTCGCTGCCGCCCTGGCCGCTGTCCAAGGCCCGGACCAAGGCCCCGTCCAAGGCCCGGACCAAGGCCCGGACCGGTGCACGGTGGTGCCACCGGGGCACAGCCCGGCCTGGTTGGCCCCCCTCCCGGTGGCGACGCTGGGCCGGCCGGCCCTGGCCGACCTGCTCGTCCGTCTCGGGGTGCGGACCCTGGGGCAGCTGGCCGAGTTGCCCACCGAGTCGGTGCTGGGCCGCTTCGGGCCGGACGGGGCCGAGGCGCTGCGCCTGGCCCGGGGCCTCGACGAGCGCTCCCTGTCGGCTCGGACCCCACCCCCGGACCTGGCCGTCACCGCCGAGCTGGATCCCCCCGTCGACCGGGTGGACCGGGCCGCGTTCGTCGCCCGGTCCCTGGCTGACCGGCTCCATGGCGGCCTGGCCGATCTGGGTCTGGCCTGCACCCGGGTCGCCATCGAGGCCGAGACCGACCACGGCGAGCATCTTGTCCGCCTGTGGCGCCACAACGGGGCCCTCGATGCCGTAGCCGTGGCCGAACGGGTGCGCTGGCAACTGGACGCCTGGTTGGGGGAGGGGGGCACCACGGCCGGCCTGATCCTGCTGCGCCTGGTGCCCGATGAGGTTCGCCCCGATCACGGGCGCCAGCTCGGGTTCTGGGGCGGCGAGGCGGCGGTGGACGAACGGGTGGCCAGGAGCCTGACCCGGGTCCAGGGCCTGCTCGGCCCCACCGCGGTCGTCACCGCGGTGGTCGGCGGGGGCCGCGATTCCGCCGAACAGGTGCAGCTGATCCCGTGGGGGACGCCCCGCGGTCCCCGCCATCCCGGCTCCTCTCTCAGCCCGGGCCTGAACCCAGGTCCGAGCCCGGTCCCCCAACCGGCCCCCAGCCCGTCTCCCGGGGCCCCGTCCCGGCCGGTCCGGACGACGATGGGCAGTTCGGCCCACGAGGTCCCTCCGTGGCCGGGGCACCTACCCGGGCCGGCCCCGGCGGTGGTCCATGTCACCCCCCGGCCCGCCCGGGTGCGCGACGCCGTCGGGTGCCCAGTGGGGGTGACCGGGCGAGGCGTCCTCAGCGCCCCGCCGGCAGAACTGGCCATCGACCGCGACGGGTGGATGGCGGTGACGGCGTGGGCCGGCCCCTGGCCGGTGGAGGAACGATGGTGGGACGGTGGCGGCCGCCGCCGGGCCCGCTTCCAGATGGAGGTGGTCACCGGCGCCGCCCACCTGGTCGTCCGGGAGGATGGCCAGTGGTGGGTGGAGGCCACCTACGATTGATCCGGAGGCAGCCGTGGACAAGAACCGGGTGGAGGCGTTCAGCGACGGGGTGCTGGCCATTGCCATCACCCTGCTCGTCCTCGGCCTGGTGCCCCCCGAGCACCGTCCCAACGAGCTGGGCAAGGCTCTGGTCCACCAGCTCCCGGCGTTCGCCGCCTACGTGGTCAGCTTCGCCGTCATCGGCATCATGTGGATCAACCACCACACCCTCTTCGCCCTGCTCCGCCGGGTTGACCGGGTGACGTTGTTCCTCAACCTGTTCCTGCTCGGCGCCATCGCCACCCTGCCCTACCCGACCCAGTTGCTGGCCGCCAACCTGCGGGGCACCAGCAGCGATGCCCATCTGGCGGCGTTCACCTACAGCCTCACCACCTTCGGGATCGCCATGGGGTTCAACGTCCTGTGGCGACGGGCCACCCGGCACCCCGAGCTGCTGTACAAGCCAATGACCGCCGAGGCCATCCGGTCCACCCGACGCCGCTTCGGGGCCGGCGGGCTGGTGTACCTGGCTGCGCTCGGCCTGTCGTTCGTCTCCGCTCCGGCCATGCTCAGCCTGCAGTTCGCCATGGCCCTCTACTACGCCTTCGATCAGCTCTCCAGGGCGGGGTCCGACGACGCCACCTCGGAGCCGACGGCGCCGAACGCCGGGTAGGGTCCCGGCGTGGAGGTCGAGCCGGTCTATACGTCGAGGATCGCCCGGTTGCCGTTGCTCGACAGTGACGACCAGGCCATGGGACGGGTTGAAGACGTCGTCCTCGTACCGCCCGTGGGCGGTCAGCCTCCGCGGGCCATCGGCCTGGTGGCCAATGTGCAACGCCGCCGGATCTTCATCAACATCGGCCGGGTCGCCGACCTGGCCGTCACCGGGGTCCGCCTCCGGGGCGGGACGGTCGATCTTCGCCACTTCGAGCTTCGGAGCGGCGAGCTGCTGGCTTCCAAGCTGTACAACCGGCTGGTGGACGGCTGCCCGGTCCTCGACGTCTCGCTGGTCCCGGTCACCGATCGGGCGACAGGCTGGGAGGTCACGGGTGTCGCTCTGGGTGGGAAGCGCTCCTTGCGCCGCCGGGTCCAAAATGTTGTGAGCTGGGAGGAGACGTCCGGATTGTTCGCCGGGGCTCCGGGTGCGTCCCAGCTGGCCTCGCTGCGCAGCATGCACCCGACGGACCTGGCCTTCGCGGTGGAGACCATGACCCCGGCCCGGCGCCGCTTGCTCACCGAGGCCATGGCCGACGAGGAGCTCGCCGACCTGCTCGAGGAGATGTCCGAGGCAGACCAGGTCCGGGTGCTCGAAGGGGTGGACCCTCAGCGGGTGGCCGATGTGGTCGAGGAGATGGAGCCCGACGATGCCGCCGACCTGCTGGCCGAGCTGCCCTCGGCGCAGAGCGACAACCTGCTCGAGTTGATGGACGATGAGGTCTCCGTGTCGCTACGGCGGTTGCTGCGCTACGACGCCACCACCGCGGGTGGGCTCATGACCCCCGAGCCCATCGTGTTGCCCCCCCACGCCTCGGTGGCCGAGGCCCTGGCCCGGATCCGCGACCCCGACCTGCCGCCGGCCAACGCCGCCCAGGTGTTCGTCTGCGAGCCTCCGACCACCACCCCCACCGGGCGGTACCTCGGTGTGGTGGGGTTCCAGCGGCTCCTGCGGGAGGCACCGTCGGTGGCGCTCAGCGAATGCGTCCAGGACGCCGGCTATGTCCGTGCCGACCTGTCGGAGGACCTGGTGGCCGGTCGGCTGGCCGCCTACGATCTGGTCAGCGTGGCCGTGTGCGACGAGGCCGAACGCCTGGTGGGGGCCGTGACCGTCGATGACGTGATGGACCGGATCCTGCCGTCGGACTGGCGCCGCCGGCGGCGCTGAACGGGCGGAACGCTTGTCGCTAGGCCCGCAGGCGGGCCAGGCGGGCAGGAACAGGGATCCGCTGCGCCCACCGGCCGACGAGCATCGCACCGCCCATGGCCACGACCAGGGTGGCCAGTCCGGCCACCACGTCGAGGAGGTAGTGGTTGCCGGTGGCCAGGACGGCCAGGGCGGTGGCCACCGGGTAGGCCCACACCAGGAGCGCCCAGCGGTGGTGGCGACGCAGGACCAGCCAGACAGCCAGGGCGGACCAGGCGGCCCAGGCCATGTGCAGCGAGGGCATGGCTGCCAGCTCGTTGGCGTGCTGGGCCAGCTGCCCGCTGTGCCATGAGCCGATCGCCCCGGTGCCTGCCACCACATCGCCGATGTGGGCGCCGGACAACATGCGCGGTGGGGCCGTCGGATACAACCAGAAGACGACGAACCCGATGACGTTCACGAGCACCAGGGTGGTGCGCAAGCGTCGGTAGCGAAGTGGGTGGCGCCACCACAACCAGACGATCACGGCCAGGGTGACGACGAAGTGGGCGTTGTCGTAGTAGGTGGCGACCCACAGGCCGATCGTGTGGTGGCCGGTCAGCCACCTGTCGAGGGTTCGCTCCGGATCGATGTGCAGCACCGCCTCGAGGTGCAGGATGCTGCGGCCGTCGGCGATGGCGGCGGCGAGGCGGAGATGGGCCAGGTTGGCGATCAGGTCGTAGGCCCACATCAACCAGACGATGACCAGCGCCTCCAGGTACCACCGCGAGCGTCGCGGGGCGCGATCCAGGTCGACGTCGACGAGGGGTTGGGCAATGACCTCGTCTTGCGAACCTTGCCCGAGGTCGACGGGGGAGACGGCCATGAGCCGAGGAGTCTACGAAATTCACCGCCCCGTGGTCTGGTTGATTCCTGAGGGTCAGCTCGGCGTGTGGGGACGGGCCGGGGTCGTCTCCTGGGAGGGCATGGCGTTGACCGTTGGGGGCGGGTACGGGACACCGACGTCGGCGGTGCCGGCCAGGGCGTTGATGACCCCCTGCTCCACCGTGGAGGTATCACCGACCAGGCTGGTCGGCGGCAGCCTCGGGACCGAGGTGTCAGCGGGCCGGGACAACCCCAGGGCGGCGGTCATGTCGCCGGTGACCGACCGGCGCCACGGGGTCAGGTTGGGCACCTCCACCCCGAAGCGCGTCTCGAGGAACCGCAGCAGCGACGTGTGGTCGAAGGTGTCGGAGCACACGTAACCCCCCCGGCTCAACGGGGAGAGGACCAGGCAGGGGACACGGAATCCGAGGCCCACGGGGCCGGCGATCCCGCCCACGCTGGCCGGCAGCGGATTGACGGTGATCTCCTCGCCGGTCGTTCCCGCCGGGGGGGTGGGGGGCGTCACGTGGTCGAAGAACCCGCCGTTCTCGTCGTAGATGACGAACACCACTGTCTTGGCCCACACCGCAGGGTTGGCGACCAGCGTGGAGAGCACCTGAGACACCAGGTACTCGCCCCACTCGGGCGGGGCCGCCGGGTGTTCGCAGGAGATGAGGGGCGGGATGATCCACGACACGGCCGGGAGCTGGCCGGTGGCCACGTCGATGTCGAAGCTGACGGGGTAGTTGGGCACCAAAGCCCGGTTGGTCAGCTCCAGGCCGGCCAGGGAGAACGGCTGGGTGTAGGCCTTGAAGTAGGGGAACGGGCTGAGCTCAAGCAGTCCGGTGGGGTCGTTGTAGACCTTCCAGGAGACCCCGGCGGCGCTGAGCCGCTCGGGCATGGTCTCCCAGGTGAACTTGCCGTAGTAGGCCTGCCGATTGGCCACCAGGGTCTCCACCACCGGACCCCCATGGGTGCCGGCCGGATCGATGCTGGCCGAGATCGACATCACCCGGTTGGGGTCGGTGGGCCCGAACACCGAGCAGTGATAGCCGTCGCAGATGGTGAACGCATCGGCCAGGGCGTAGTAGAAGGCCAGGTCGCCGCGGTTGAAATAGCCCATGGTGACCAGGCCGTTCTTGACGCCGTCGGCCGCCAGGTGGGAGGTGACGAAGCCGTCCATGGCGCCGCCGTTCCAGCTCTGGTGCTGGGGGGCCCAGTTGTGGGTGATGTCGTTGGTCGTCTGGCCGTCGGCGACCGGCGGGTTGGACAGCAGGTGGAACGGCTCGGTGGAGCCGGTCGGGTCGGGCCCCTTCCCCGGGCGGTACCCGAACTGGTTGAACACCGGGGACCGGTCGGAGAACCCCCGAACCCCCGAGAGGGTGCCGAAGTAGTGATCGAAGCTCCGGTTCTCCTGCATCAGGAACACGACGTGCTCGATGTCGCCGAGGGTGGCGTTCGGCCCGGCGGTGGCGGCGGACGCCTTTTCGATCAGGGCCGCCGCACCGGTGCTCAGCGTGGCTCCGGCCACCCCGGCCGCCAGGCTGCCCTTGAGCAGCCGGCGCCGGGTGAGCTCGTTGCGTTCCGGCCGGCCCGTTTCAGACTCCGTCATCGGCTGCTCCCCTTTGGTCTCCGACACAGCATGCCCGATGACGCCCCCCCCGGGGCGCCTTCGCTAGAGGAGGGAGGACGACATGCCGCCGTCGACGACGAAGGTCGAACCGGTGGAGAAGTGGGACCGTTCGGAGGCCAGGAACACAGCGAGAGGGGCCACGTCGCCGACCTCGCCCAGGCGGCCCTGGGCGGCGTTGATGGCGGCGTCGAAGTCGATGCCCAGGTTCTCCTCGAACTGGTGCTTGCGCTCGAGCACCAGTTCGGTGCCGATCCAGCCCGGGCAGATGGCGTTGACCCGGATGTGTGCCGCCTTGAGCTCCACCGACGCCGTCTTGACCAGGTTGATGACACCGGCCTTGGCCGCCGCGTAGTGAGCGATGAGCGGCGACCCGGCGAACCCGGTGATCGACGCCATGGCGATGATCGAGCCGCCGCCGGTGGCGGCCATCGACCGGCCCGCGTAGCGGATCGAGGAGAACACCCCGTCGAGGTTGACGGCCATGACCGAGCGCCACGTCTCCATGGTCATCTCGGTCAGAGGGGTGACGGTGGCGATGCCGGCGTTCGCCACCATGATGTCGACCCGCCCGTGGCGGTCGGCGACGCCGTTGACGACGGCCTCGACGCGGGCGTCGTCGCGCACGTCGAGGGTCTCGGCCTCGGCGCCGTCCAGGCCGGCGGCGACATCCTTGGCCCCGGACTCGTTGATGTCGGTGACGATGACCCGGGCGCCTTCTGACGCCAGGGCTTCGGCCACGGCCCGGCCGAGGCCCTGAGCGGCGCCGGTCACGATCGCGGTCTTGGCTTTGAGAAGGTCAGCTCAGAAGAGACTCCCGGTCAGTCCACCGTCGAGGACGTAATGCGAGGCGGTCACGAACCTGGCGTCGTCGGAGGCGAGGAAGGCGACCATCTCGGCCACCTCCTCGACCGATGACATGTTGACGATCGCTCCACCCCCGCCGGCGATCATGGCCGGCGCCTCGTGCTTGATGCCAAGGAAGACGCCCTTGACGTTGATGTCCATCAGGCGGGAGAACTCCTCGTCTCCGTGCTCGATGAGGGGCTTGCCGATCTCGATGCCGGCGTTGTTGACGGCGATGTCGAGACCGCCCCACCCGTCGACCGCGGCGGCGACCATGGCGGCGACATCGTCGCCCTTGTCATCCGCCGCACCGGCCGGGCCCTCCTCGACCTCGGCTTGGCGGCCGGCGACCGGGTGGCCATCCTCATGGGCGACCGTCCCGAGCTGCTCAATGTCTACTACGGGGCCATGTGGGCCGGGCTGGCCGTCGTGCCGCTCAATGCCCGGCTGGGACGCGACGACCACCGCTTCATCCTGGAGGACTCCGGAGCCCGGGTGGTCGCCCACGACGCCAGCTCGGCGGAGCGCGTCGCCGACGTGGCGGACGGGATCGATCAGCTCCTCAGCGTGGATGACGACGCCGTCCTCTCTGCGTCGGGGCGGCCGCTGTCGCGCCTCCTCGCCGAGCAGCCCGACGGTCCCGGGATGCCCGACACCTCCCCCGACGACCTGCTCGGGATCTTCTACACCGGCGGCACCACCGGGCAGCCGAAGGGCGCCGAGCACACCCACCGCAGCTTCGCCGCCGCCGTGGTCAGCGAGATGCTGGAGATGGGCCTGGGTGAAGCCGACCGGTTCGTGCACGTCGCCCCCCTCACCCACGCCAGCGGGATGTTCGTACTGCCCGTGTGGATGCGCGGTGGCGCCAACGTCATCCTCGGCCACTTCGACCCCGACGAGCTGATCGCCACCATCGAGGCTGAGCACATCACCGCCACCATGATGGTGCCGACCATGATCTACGTCCTCTTGGACACGGTCAGCGACACGTCGGCCGACCTGTCGTCGCTGGAGACGGTGATCTACGGGGCGTCGCCCATCGGTCAGGAACGACTGGTCGCCGCCCTGGAGCGCTTCGGTCCGATCTTTTCCCAGCTGTACGGCCAGACCGAGGCTCCCAACCAGCTGACGACGTTGCGCAAGGCCGACCACGCCGCGGCGGTGGCGTCCGGGGACCTGAGCCCCCTGGCCTCCTGCGGCCGCCCGGCGAGATCGTGGCCCGCGGGCCGCACATCATGCGCGCCTACCACAACCGGCCAGACGAGACCGAGGAGGCGTTGCGCGGCGGATGGCTCCACACCGGCGACATCGCCCAGATGGACGACCGGCGCTTCGTCTTCATCGTCGATCGCAAGAAGGACATGATCATCTCCGGGGGGTTCAACGTGTACCCCAAGGAGGTGGAGGCCACGCTGTTCTCGCACCCCGCCGTGCGCGACGTGTGCGTCATCGGGGTGCCCGACGACAAGTGGGGCGAGGCGGTCAAGGCGGTGGTCGTCACCGATCCCGACACGACCGTGGAGGCGTCCGAGCTGATCGCCTAAGAAGCAGGTGGCGGCGCCCATGCCCCCCCGGGAGAACCAGTGCCACAACCGTTCGATCGATTCGGCGTGGGCCACCGGGCCCGTCGGGGCCGTGCACTGCGTCATCCACGGGGCCTGCAACTACAAGCAGACGGCGCTTCTGTCCGCTTACGGCGCCTACCAGCTGGTGAACGGCGGACCGCCCCGCCGGAGCGGGTTCGCGTCGGCCTGCCAGCTCTGGGGGCACCGTGAGCTCCTCGCTGTCCTCCAGAGCTTCGGGCTGGTCGGCACGCCTCAGATCACCGGGAGCGCCCGCTGAGTAACGTCACGTTCGTGGCCCGACCCTGCCTGCGACGAATGGTCCGCGGTGCGCTGGGCCACGGGGCCGTGGCCGGGTTCGCCGGCACGGCGGCCATGACGACGGGCTACGCCATCGAGCGGCGGTTGCGAAAGACGGTGCGCGGACCCCTCGATTTGGGTGCGGCGCTCCAGGAGTGACCTACGCGGCGCGCGGGAGGGCACCGTCTGCGTATCGAGACTGGTGGGTGCGCTGTAGTTCTTTGTCGAGGTGCCACTTCCAGTACGCCTCGAAGTCGTCGTTGGAGCGCACGGCCCGTAGTTTGAGTACCGCTTCGGCGCCATCGACCGACCAGCGAGCACCGGTTATGTCCATCCGATCGGCGACAAGGTATCGACAGGAGCCTTCGATCACCCCGGTGGCGATGGGCCATCCGGCGGCCAAGGCCGTGGGGTAGTCGAGGTATTCGGCCTTGTTGGTCAGGTAAGTGGCGCAGGCATCGGCGTTTTTGCGCTTCGGTTTGGCCAGTCCGACGGTGCTGGCTCTTCGGCGGATCCCGGCGGCCACCTCACCGGCGTTGCCGTCCAACACTGCGAGGGCTCTGTCGCGCACCCAGGCCTCGGCGGCGATGTCGCCCTCGTCGAAGAAGCACCACGCCGAGGCCCAGATGTACTCCATCACATGTATCAGGTCGACCACGATGGCGACGTTCAGCTTGCGGTTCTGGGCCTCTTGGTTGATGCGGTCGATCTGGTGGTTGTTGCCGTCGACCAACGCCACCCAGCGCCGCTGGTGGTCCGGGTCGCGCCGCTCGGCTTCGTCGAAGACACGGGTCACCACCGCGGCCGCTTCCTCCGAGATGCTGGCGGTCACCCATTTGCCGCTGGCTTTTGGTGCCGGCGAGGGCGTTTCGCCGTGGGTGGAGGCCAGCACGTCGGCTGGGCTGCGAGCGACCGGGCCGACGTCGTAGACCGCGCCGACCTCTGCCATCCGTTTGCGGTAGCGCTTCTCTCCTTTGGACAGCCGGGTCCCGAGTTTGGCCGTGGCGGTCGCCGCCTTGGCCGTCGTAGCTCGCAGCGAGTCGGGGCGCATCACGATCCCCTTGCCGTCAACCGAGATCACCAACACGTCGTCGCTCGGTCCCAGAGCGGGCCCTCGGGCGTTGTAGAAGTCCTCGACGTCGGCGCCGGCTTTGGCGGTCAGGTACTCAACCTGGCGCTTGGCCACCACCACGCCGCTCGCCCGGCAGATGGCTGCGCTGGCGTCGTCGAACGATCCCCGAGTCGACTCAATGGCGGCAAGGCGGCGCAGGCCGTGGGAGTGGAGCTGGTCGGGGAGGTTCAACACGGCGTCCGCGGGACACAGGTTGGAGGTCCCCGGGTGGCGGTAGGCGAGACGTTCGACGGTCACGGTGCC
>JALYVP010000397.1 GCA_030853185.1 Actinomycetota bacterium
GGTCGTGCCCATGCGGTCCCTGGCCTGGAGGATGGGCGAGCTCTCGGCCCGTCACGGCGGGCTGTCCGCTCTCGGAGCGGAGGCCATCGCATGCACCGAGCGGCTCTCAGCGACCCTGGTAGTTTCGGCCCGAGACGACGGGCCGGGGATCCGGGCCTGTGCCGCGCAACTCCATCTCGGCTACGAGGCCTTGTAGGCACGGGCGAGCGGCAGCCGGCAGCCGGCGAGGTGAGACCCCTCCTTGACGCCGGGGGTGCCTGGCTGGCCTCGGTGGGGCGTGGCCAAGTTCCTTGACTATCTGGTAGCCACGCTGAAAGCATTGAGGCACTCGGGCTTCTCGAACGGGATCCAGAGGCAGGCCACGCACTTCGAGGGCGGCTTGGCGGGTTGCGGTCACTTCGGTTTGGTTCCTACCGGGTCATCTACCAGCTCGACGACAGCCACCGAGTCGTCCGTGTGCTGGCCGTCCGGCACCGGGCTCAGCAGCGGTCGAAAGGTCTTGCCGGGGAGAGGACGAGCACATCTGCGGGGAACAGCGTGGTCTACGACGCCACTGGCGACGAGCTGCCCTGACAGTCACCCAGCAGGCAACAACGCGAAGCCTTCCGCAGCGGCCGCCCGCCTCAGTGTGACATCGAAGACCGCGACCGTCTCGCAACTGCTCTCCACCTCGCGCACACACACGGCGCTGCCCAGTTGCACCGCGTCATAGGCACGCAGGCCGTGGACAGCACACAGGCGAGCGGCCCGTTCCATCACGGCGGCCACCATGAGGACCGAGATGAACCGGGGCTCCCCGAGACGTTGCTTGCGCCAGAGCGATGCCGGGACCTCGACCGTGGCGGGCTGTTCCACGGACCGCCATGGCCCGTGCAGGATGACCGACAGGGTCATTCCCCGACATCAGGATCCCAAGATGACGTGATCGCCGTGTCGGCGCTGGCTGCTGCGGGCCTCGTGTGGCGATGATTGCCGTCGGGGCTGCGCTCGCCGTCACGGGCCGGGGGTAGCGTGGTGGCCGATGGCGATCGAGCTGCGTCGACGGACCTGGACGGTGGACGAGTACCACCGCATGGCCGAGGCGGGGGTGCTCCGAGAAGACGACCGAGTCGAGCTGATCGAAGGGGAGATCATCGAGATGTCGCCCATCGGGTCCGCCCACGCCCGCTGCGTGAACCGGCTGACTGCGCTCTTGGTACCGGCGGCAGGGGGACGGGCCATCGTCTCGGTCCAAAATCCCGTGCGCCTCTCGCCGCGCTCCGAGCCTCAGCCAGACCTTTCGCTGCTGCGCTGGCGCCACGACTTCTACCCCGAAGGACCGACCCCCGGCGATGTGCTGTTGGTGATCGAGGTCGCCGCCAGCAGCGTGGGCTTCGACCGGCGGGTGAAGGTCCCGCTCTACGGTCGGGCCGGGATCCCTGAGGTGTGGATCGTCGACCTCGACGCCGCCCAGGTAGAGGTGCACACCGGGTTGTCGAGCGGTACCTACCGGGAGGTGCGGGCCACCGCTGCGGGAGACATGCTCGAGCCCCCTGGCCTGGCCGGCGTGGCCGTCGACGTCGGGATGTTGTTCTCCTGACCCTGAGTCCGCAGGGCCGAGATTCCCGGCCCTGAAGCGCTGACCCTGAATCCGCAAAACGGCGAGGTACGACAAGGCCGAGTCCGACGCCTTGGCCGAGCACCTCGAAGCGCTCAAGGGGGCAGGTGACACCCTTGTGACACCCTTGTGGCTCCTATGCTCCTGCACACCGAGTTGCGCGGTGCCGCCAACCGGCACCCCGAGGAGGTTCTCCCTGAAACGGTCAACGACGTAGTGTCCGCGGTGGCGCTGGTCGATGTCCAGCGGGGGGATCTCATGACCGCTCCTCGCCGGGCTCATCGGCGGTCTGGCCGTCGGAGTCACCGGCACCGGCGGCGGCGCCCTGATGACCCCCATGCTGGTGTTGATCTTCGCTGTCAACCCCCAAGTCGCCATCCCTACCATCGCCTCGGATCTGGTCAGCTCGTTGGTCATGAAGCCGGTCGGCGGCAGCGTCCACGCCCGCCGAGGCTCCGTCCACTGGCCGCTCGTCGGCCGCCTCGTCGCCGGCTCGGTACCCGCCGCCCTGGCCGGCGCCTATGTCTCAACCATCTCGGTCACACCGCCAGCGTCCAGCACACCGTCAAGGAACTCCTCGGACTCGCGCTCGCTGGTCGGCACCGACCTGGTCCAAGCCGTCCCCCTCGTCGCCACCGCCACCCTCGGCCAAGCGATCTGGGGGCACGTCGACCTGGGCCTGTCAGACGCGTTGATCATCGGCAGCATCCCCGGCGTCTATCTCGGCGCCCGCGTCTCGGCGCGCGCTCCCGACCGGGTGGTCCGCCCCACCCTGGCGTTCATCCTCGTCGCCTCGGGCCTGTCGCTGCTCCTCGCCGGCAACACCAACGGCCTGGCCCTCGCCCTGATCATCGTGGCCGTCACCGGTCTGCCCATGTGGGCCGCCGTCGACGCCACCCTGCTGCGCTTGGCCTGAACGTCTTATCCCGAGACATGGTCAGGATCGAGGCTGTACTCGATCCGATACACTTGGCGCATGGATGCCACATCACTTACGAGTGATCTCCGCTCGGCTTCCGAGGAGGACCTGGTTCGGCTCGTGGCCGACTGGATCTCCCGGGCCACGACTGCGGCGCAGCTTGATCTCCATGTTGAGCCCCCGCTCGACGGCAGACGCCACATCGACGCTCTCGT
>JALYVP010000398.1 GCA_030853185.1 Actinomycetota bacterium
ACACCACACCCACCTCGTGACGGCTACGCAGATGAGCCGACCGCCCCGCGCTCACCTCACGGTCACCCAGACCACCCAGATACACCACCCTGACCCCGCGGCGGCTGGCCGCCGCCGCGAACGCCTCCGCCCCCACCCTCAACCCGGTAGCGATCCGGGTGCCGAGTCCCCGCCACCACATCATGGCCGTCGCCGATCAACGCCGGCACCAGAGCCGTCCCGATGAACCCGGTCGCACCGCTGACAAGTACACGCACCATCCAGTGATGCCCCCTGCCGGGTCCGGTGACACCACGGGGGCCGATCGCGGTCAGTCGCTCTGGCCGGCAGCGCCCCCGGCCAGGTGCTGAAGCAACTCGGCGGGAGGCAGGTCGGTGGAGGTGGCGAGGAGGCCGAGCAGGTCCTTGGCCACGGCGAGGACGCCGAAGAGCACCTCTCTCGGGTCGCGGTCGCCGGCCAGGCGGGTGATGTCGGCCGCTCGGCGTTCCGCCGGCCCTACGTAGGCGGTGAGCACACCCAGGCCGACCTGCCAGCGTTCCCTGGGCGTCATGGTGATCTGATGAGGATCGTCGTTGCCAGTCACGGTGTAGAGAGAACCACACCTGGCGCCGGTCGTCCTGAGGACAGCCTCGATGAGCGATACTGCTGCTATGGCTGATCGCAATGTCCTAGGCGGCGAGCTCGAAGCGTGCGGTGCGGATCCCGTCACCGGGTTCTACCGGGACGGCTGCTGCACCACGGGGGTGGAGGACCTCGGCAGCCACACGATCTGCGCGGTGGTGACCGCCGACTTCCTCGATCACCAGCGCCACATTGGCAACGACCTGAGCACTCCCGTACCCCACTTCGGGTTCCCCGGGCTCGTACCCGGGGACCGATGGTGCGTGACCGCGGTCAACTGGCTCCGGGCCCATCGCGATGGTGCCGCCTGCTTCGTGGTCCTGGCATCGACCCATGAGCGGACCCTCGAGACGGTGCCCCTCGCCGCCCTCCGCGAGCACGCCGTCGATGTCCCCGCGAACCCGAGCTCCTGGAATGTCTAGGTCCGTCGTGGAGTTCGGCCATCGGGCTGTTCGCGGCCGACGCCCTTCCTCCTGCGTTGAAGCGGTTGGCCCGCGTGAAGCACACCCTCCTCCAGATGATCGAGCAGTGGTCTGTTCTCGCCACCCTCACACCGATCGAGTACGCCCAGTTCCGCGACGCGTTGGGAACGGCGTCGGGCTTCCAGTCCCTGCAGTATCGCCGGGTCGAGTTCCTGCTCGGCAACAAGGCGCCGGGAATGCTGGCGGTCTTCGCCCACGACCCTGCCGGGCAGGCGGTCCTGGCCACCGTCAGGTCGAGAGGATATGACATCGGTCTAGCAGGCGGTCGTCGATTGAAGCGCGGCAACTCGGTCGGCCAGGTCGGCGAAGATCTCGGGTGGCAGGTGATGGCCCATGCCGGCCACGATCATCAGGTCCGCACCGGGCACGGCGGCGGCGGTGGCGCGGCCCCCGCTGGGATCGACCAGGGGGTCGGCATCGCCGTGGACGACCAGGCTGGGACAGCTCAGCCCGCGCAAGCCGTTGGTCCGGTCTGGCGACGACAGGATGGCCACCAGTTGGCGGCCAGTACCGGCAGGATGGAAGGCCCGGTCGTAGGCGGCGCCGGCCTCGGCGCGGATCCTGTCCTCATGGAACGGGAAACCCGGCGACCCGATCGCCTTCCACACCTCGACGGCCCCGATCATGGCGCCCTCCCGGTCGGTGGGCGGAGGGCGTAACAGGGCGGCGATGGCCTCGGGGTGCGGTGCGCCCACCGTCGAGTCGCCGGTCGTCGACATGATGGAGACCAGGCTGAGAACGCGGTCCGGGTGGTCGATCGCCAGCGTCTGAGCGATCATCCCGCCCATGGACACGCCGAGGACATGAGCCGCAGGAAGCTCGAGGGAGTCGAGGAGACCTACCGCATCGTCGGCCATGTCGGCGAGCAGGTACGGCGCCCGGCCCCCGCCGTTGAAGGCTCCGAACACGTCCGGTGGCCCGGTTTCGTCGAACCATGTCGAGCGGCCGACGTCACGATTGTCGAAAAGGACGACGAAGAAGCCCCGGCTCGCCAGGGCGGTGACGAGATCGTCGTCCCAGGCGGTCAGCTGGCCGCCGAGGCCCATGATGAGCAGCAGCGGCGTGGCGCCGCGCTCACCCGACGCCTGGTAGCAGAGCGTTATCCCATTGGCGGAGACGTGAGGCATGACGGAACGCTAGCCCTCGGCCCGCGGCGGCCGGTTCAGCCGACGGGGGTGAACTCCGCCGGCAGCCGTTTGATGCCGTTGATGAACATCGACTGGAGGCGCTCGGGCTCGCCGGCCGCCACGATGTCCGGGAGGGCGGCGAACAGCTCCCGGTACATGACGGTGATCTCGCGGCGGGCCAGATGGGCGCCGAGGCAGAAGTGGGGTCCGTGTCCGCCGAAACCGACGTGGCGGTTGTCGCTCCGCTCGACGTCGAAGCGGTACGGGTCGGCAAAGACCGCCTCGTCCCGGTTGGCCGAGTTGTAGAACAGCAGGAGCTTGTCGCCCTTGGCGAACGTCTGGTCACCGAGGTTCGCCGGTCCGGTCAAGGTGCGGCGCATGAAGATCACCGGCGACGCCCAGCGGACGATCTCGTCGACGGCCGTGGGGGCGACACCATCGAAGTCGGCGGCCCACCGCCGGCGTTGATCGGGGTTGTTGGTAAGGGCCACCAGG
>JALYVP010000399.1 GCA_030853185.1 Actinomycetota bacterium
CGACGAGGTAGAGGGTGTCGGCGCTCCACACGAAGCTGGCGGGGTCGAAGTTGGGGTCGGAAGCTGCTTCGAGGGCGTGTTGGTGGCGGTAGGCGGCGAGGACCCGGGCGGCGGTGGAGAAGATCCCGGAGCGTTCCCTCTCGTCGGTTTCGGCGATCCCGACCAGGGTCTCTTTGGCCAGCTCGGTGCGGACGGTGACGCCGAGGGCGCGGAGGGGTTCGGTGATCTCCCGGCGTAGCACCCAGCGCAACACCCAGGAGATGTCGACACCGATGTTGGCGGCGGCGTGGAGGAGGGGGGCGAGGAGCGCTTCGCCACGTTCGTTCCAATGCCCCCCGTCGAGTGACCCTCCCGCCGGGTTGGTGGCAGCGGTGGTCAGGGCGTGGGCCCGGGCGAGGGCGGTGTCCCAGTGTTCGCAGCCGGCGAGCGGCGACCAGCGGGCCGGGGTGGTGCCGTCTGGTGGGGTGGTAGTGCCGGAGGGATCGAAGTACCAGCACCGTCCTCGTCCTGCCCGCCAGCCGAGGGTCGGTGTGACGATGTCGGGTTTGGTGGAGGTGGCGACCACGGCTCCGGGGGCGGTGATGATGGTGGGGATGACGACGCCGGTGGTCTTGCCGGACCGGGGCGGTCCGATGACCAGCACGTTGCATTGCGGGCCCGCCGCGGTGGGGGTGTTGTTGATCCACCCGAGGGGTATCCCCGACCACCAGATCAACGGCCGGGTGACTGGGTTTGTGGTGGTCATCGGTTGAGTCCTCGGTTCTTGTCGGTTTGCCAGGAGCGGTCCAGGACGGGCAGGTCCCGCTCGGCGAGGTCACGGTCGGGCGTGTCGGCGAGCCGGGCTCGCTGGTCGCGGTGGAGGGAGCGGGTCTGGTAGGCCCCGAGGCGGCGGGTGGCCCGCTGCCACCAGGCATGCTCGGCCCGGTCGGTGCCGGGCTCGACGAGGATGTGCCGGGGCCCGTGGTCGGTGCTGCGCCCGGAGACCTCCCGCCAAGCTTCGAGGGCGGCGGCGGTCTCGGTCCACGCTTGGCGGCCGTGCGGGGTGTCAGGGGGCGGTCCGAGGAGCCGGATGAGATGGTCGGGCGGGTCGATGAGCGCGGCGAGGCCGAGGCGTTCGGTTCGGCGGTCGACAGCGGCGGTGAGCCGGGCCAGACGTTCGCCGTCCCGGCGGTGCTCGACGGTCCAGGCGTCCCGTCGGGTGTCGCGCCCGATCAGTTGGGGATGGTCCCCGCCCGGTGGCGGGGGCATGGTGGCAATCAGTTGATCGGCGAGCCGGTCGCGCTCGGCGACGAGGACAGGGAGGCCGGCGTCGGGGATCCGGTCGGCGACATGTCCGGCGGCGACGATCTGGGCATGACTGACCCCCAGGGCGTGGCAGACGCCTTCGGCCAGGCCCGCGCCGGGCTGCGGACCAGCACGGAGGGGGTTGGTGTCGGCGACCACGTAGAGCTGGTTCTGCGTCCGTCCCCGGGACAGGCCAACGTAGCCGGCTTCGGCGAAGAGACGGTCGTCGCCCAGCAGCAGGGCCCGGTCCACGGTCCGCCCCTGCGCCTTGTGGATCGTCGAGGCATATCCCAGGGCCAGATGTCCCTGGACCAGGTAGTCGCCTGGGATGGTCACGAGGTCGGCGCCAGGCTGGTGGGTGGTGCCGGTGATGGTGCCCTGTTCGGGCTCAAGGCCGGTGACGGTGAGGCGGGTGCCGTTGATCAGCCCGGCCCGGCGGTCGTTGCGGGTGCAGACGATCTCGTCGCCGACCACCACTGTCTGCCCGCTGGGCAGGGTCACGGTCCCGCCCTGCGGGTTGAGGGTCCCGGCGCCGATGAGCTGCTGTTGGGCGCGCCGGTTGAGGTCGGCGACATCGGTGCGGCGCACGGCGAGCATCACCACCGACTCGCCGGCGTCTCGGGCTGCCTGCCAGTCGTCGACCATCTGGCGGCGAAGCTCGTCACCGCTGTCGGCGAGGGTGATCCGTCCGTGGTCGCCGTAGCGGGCCAGCGCCGGGCCGGGTTGGCGGTCGCGGAGTTCGTCGAGGGCGGCCCGTTCCCACGGCTGGGCCTGGCGGCGGTTGGCGGTGAGCGTGTGGTTGGGGGTTCGGGCGGTGAGGCGGGCGAAGCTGCCCCCCGCCGCGATCTCGGGCAGCTGTCCCGGATCGCCAACGAGGACGACCTTGGCGTGCTGGTCGCCGGCGGCGGCGATGAGGCGGTGGAGGTCGCGGGTGCCGACCATGCCGGCCTCGTCAACGACGATCACCGACCCCGGCACCAGGCGGCCCTCGGGGCGTTCGATGTCGCCCAGGAGCCGGGCCAGGGTGGTCGAACCGATCCCGGACCCGGCTTGCAGTTCCGCTGCCGCCCTGGCCGCCAGCGCGGCGCCGACTACCGGTACCTCGCTGGCCGTCCAGGCGTCGCGGGCGGCGTCGAGCGCGAACGTCTTGCCCGTCCCCGCCTTGCCGACCACGGTGACGACCGGCTCGGCCGCGAAGCAGATCCCGGCGACCACGTCGGCCTGCTCGGCGGAGAGATACGGGCGGGCGTTGAGAGCCCGGCCGAGCTGCGTCGCGTCCGCCACCCCCACGGGGGCTGCCGCCGACCCGGGCCGGGTAGCGCGGGCTTCGAGGTCGGCCTCCAACACAAGCAGGTCGACCGTCGTCCACCGCTGCTCCGCCCCGGACCGCTGGGCGGGGCCGAGGTCGACCACCGCCGGCGACGCCACGAC
>JALYVP010000400.1 GCA_030853185.1 Actinomycetota bacterium
CCCCGCGGGTGCTGGTCGCGGCGGTGGCAGCCGTGGTCGTCCTGGCCGCGGCGGCGTTCGCCGGCGGCCGCATCCTGTCGGGGTCGGGGTCGGCCGCAGCCTGCGGCGGGGGTGAGACGGTCGGCTGCACCCAGGTCGCCGGATCGACAGAGCAGAGCTCGCGCTACCCGGGCGCCACCGTGCTCCCCGTCTCCTACGCCAAACCGAACCTGACGCTGACCGACACGTCCGGTCAGCCGTTCAACGTGACCGCCCAGACCGCCGGGTCCATCACCCTGGTGTACTTCGGCTACACGAACTGTCCCGACGTGTGTCCCATCAACATGGCACTCACCGCCCAGACCCTCAAGCGCCTCTCGGCGCCGCAGCGGGCCCGGATCAAGGTGGTGTTCGTCACCACCGACCCGGTGCGCGACACCCCGCCGGTCATCCGGGCGTGGCTCAACAACTTCGACCCGTCGTTCATCGGCCTGGCCGGCACGGAGGATCAGATCCACCAGGCCGAGCGGGGTGTCGGCATGCCCCTGTCCTACGCCGACACTCCCCAGAACGACGCCCCACCGGCGGCCTCGGACCCGACCTCGGAAAAGGGCGCCGGCTACCAGGTCGTACACGCGGGCTACACCCTCGTCTACACCCCCGACGGCGTGGCCCACCTGCAGATCGACGACACCGAGCAGCCCTCCGGGTTCGCCACCACCCTCCAGCATCTGCTGGCCCACGGGTACCAGGGCGCGTGAGCCGGTGACCCTACGTCGCGGGGGGAGACCACCATGGTCCCCATGACCGCAATGAGCACCGACGGCATGGGTGGGATGGGTACCGGCGGCATGGGCGCCGGCTCCCAGGTCGTCGACGCCCACAGCATCCTCACCGGGTGGGCCGTCGGGCCGTTCGCGTTCGCCGTCGCCGTCGTGGCGGTCGCCGTGGCCGTGTGGTACCTGCGGGCCGCCCACCGTCGGACGGCCCGGGCCGCCGATCTGGCCCAGGCCCACGCCGGCCGCTCCCACCTGCCGGGGCCATGGCCCCGCTCCCGGAGCCTGTCGTTCGTGGCCGGCCTGGCCGTCATCGAGATCGCCATCGGCTCATCGGTGGCCACCCTGTCGGACTCCCACTTCACGGCCCACATCCTCCAGCACCTGTGCCTGATGATGATCGCCCCGCCGCTGCTCGCCCTTGGCGCACCGATGACCCTCCTGCTACAGACGTCGTCGCGGCCCACCAAGCGGCGCCTCCTCGCCGCTCTGCACTCGCCCGTCTTTGCCGTGATCGGCCACCCGGTCCCGGTGTTCTTCGCCTACTACGCCTCGATGTTCGCCTTCTTCCTCAGTCCGGCCCTCGGCTACGCCATGGACAACATGTGGCTGATGGACATATGGAACATCTTCTTCTTCGCCGGCGCCACCCTCTTCTGGTGGCCGATGGTGGGGACCGATCCCATCCCCCGCTGGAACATGAGTCCTGGCTTCAAGCTCCTCAACCTGATGATCGGCGTACCGTTCGAGTCGTTCCTGGCCATCGCCCTGCTCATGAAGGCCGACCCCGCCGCCCCGATGTACAGCCTCTCGGGCACCCACGCCGCCGCCGGCATCCTGTGGGCCCTCTCCGAGCTGTTCACGGTGGCCGCCATCGCCCCGATCTTCGTGCAGTGGACCAGAGCCGACGCCCGCACGGCCAGGCGCATCGACGCCCGCATCGACGCCGGGGAGAGCATGGCGCCTCCCCCCGCCGCGGGCCACGGTCTGGCCGCCACCATGAAGAGCCTCCGGCGGGGCTGAGGCCCTTCCTTCGCCGGACCGAGTGGGTCCGACCCGTGTCGTCCGTGCCGTATGTTGAAGAGAATGGACGACGAACGTGCCCGTACCCTTCTCCAAACTGAACGCCGCCGGTTGGAAGCCCTGATCTCGGGGACCGACGACGACGCGCGCTCGGATCGCGACCAGGAGGACGCCCCCGGTGACCTGAGCGACCCCGCCGAACGGTTGACCGCGGAAGGCACCGACGACGCGGTGGCGGCCGGCCTGCGCAGCCGGCTGGACGCCGTCGAGCGGGCCGAGCAACGCCTGGCGGCGGGGACGTTCGGCACCTCGGTGCGCAGCGGCAAACCGATCCCCGATGAGCGACTCGATGCCGACCCCGCGGCCGAGCTCACGGTGGAAGAAGCGTCCGACGACGGCACCGCCGTGGGTTGACGCCGGCCCAGCCCCTCTCCGGGCGACTGGTTGCCGTCTTCGCCGTCTCCTGCGGGCTGTCGGTGGCCAACCTCTACTACGCCCAACCGCTCCTCCACACCATCGCCGCCGCTCTGCACTGTGGTTCGGGAGAGGCCGGCCTGGTCGTGACCGCCTCCCAGATCGGCTACGCCGTGGGCCTGGCATTGCTGGTCCCGGTAGGTGACATCATCAGCCGGAGGCGCGTCGCGCCCGCCGTGCTGGTCGTCACCGCCGCCGCCCTGATCGCGTCGTCTGTGGCCCCCACCATCAGTGTGCTCATCGCCGTCGCAGTTGTCGTCGGGCTCGGATCCGTGGCGGCCCAGATCCTCATTCCCTTCGCCGCCTCCCTGGCTGACGACGACAGCCGGGGCCGGGTGGTGGGGACGGTGATGAGCGGGCTGCTCCTCGGTGTTCTCCTGGCTCGGACGCTCGCTGGTCTGGTGGCCGGGGCCGCCGGCTGGCGGGTGGTCTACGCCGCCGGCGCCGTGCTCATGGTCGGA
>JALYVP010000401.1 GCA_030853185.1 Actinomycetota bacterium
GCATCAACGTCGCCACCGCCGCCGCCATCGCCCTGCACCGCCTGGCCGGTCCTACGACCCCGGCCCCGTGACCGCGGGCGCCGCCGGTTTAGGGTTGGTGCCATGGCTGCCACCACTCCGGGTCCCGTAACCCCGCCCGCCCCGTCAGACGGCGCCGTGGTGGTCGTGACCGGCGGCGCCAGCGGCATCGGCCGAGCCATGGGGGAGCGATGGGTGGCTGAGGGGGCGAAGGTCGCCGTCGTCGACCTCGACCAGGCGAGGGCGGAGGCGGTCGCAGCGGAGATCGGTGGCGGCAGCCGCGGGTACGGCGCCGACGTGAGCGACAGCGCCGCGGTCGCCGCCATGGTCGCCACCGTCGAGGCCGACCTCGGACCGATCGAGGTGTACTGCTCCAACGCCGGCATCGGCGACGGCGGCGGTCTGGGCACCGACCCCGAATGGGCCCGCTCGTGGGGCGTGCACCTCATGGCCCATGTGTACGCCACCCGCGAGGTCATTCCCCTCATGGAACGGCGCGGCGGCGGGCACGTGGTCATCACCGCGTCCGCCGCCGGACTGCTGATGATGATGCAATCGGCGGCCTACACGGTGACCAAGCACGCCGCCGTCTCCTTCGCCGAATGGCTGGCGGTCAACCACGGCGACCGGGGCATCGGCGTCCACTGCCTGTGCCCCCAGGGGGTGCGGACCCCGATGGTGGCCGCCGACCCGGACGCCGAAGCAGAGGTGGCGGCCAGCGGGGACATCCTGGAGCCGTCGTTCGTGGCCGAGGAGGTGCTGCAGGCCGTGTGCTCGGGGACGTTCCTGGTGCTCCCCCACCCCGAGGTGCACGGCTACGAGAAGGCCAAGGTCGCCGACCGGGACCGCTGGCTGGCCCGGATGCGCAAGCTGCGGACCCGATTCCCCCGCCCGGCGTGAGTAGCGAAGCGTGACCGGGGCCAGGATCGGCGTGGACATCGGCGGCACCAAGATGCTCGGGGTCCGCCTCGGTCCCGACGCGTTTCCCGAGGCCGAGATGAAGGTGGGGACGCCCGGCGACGGCCGCCGAGCGGTTGAGGTCGTCGGCCGGGTCGTCGCTGCCCTGACCCCGAGCTCGGGCGGCAGCGAGCCGGCCTCGGTGGGGGTGGGCATCCCCGGGCTGGTCGACAGCCACGATGTCCTGCGCTTCTCGCCCCACCTCCCCGACCTGGTCGGTCTGGGCCTGGCCGACCATCTGCTGGCCGAGCACCCCCGGGCCCGGACCTGGTTCGGCAACGACGCCACCGCCGCCGGCTGGGCCGAGCACCGCCTGGGGGCGGCGACCGACGCCGACGAGGTGGTCATGGTCACCCTCGGCACCGGGATCGGCGGCGGGCTGATCCTCGGGGGGCGGCTGGCCGAGGGGTCCCACCGCTTCGCCGGGGAGTTCGGTCACATGGTGGTGGACCCCCACGGACCGTTGTGCCCGTGCGGCAAGCAGGGGTGCTGGGAGCGCTACGCCTCGGGCAGCGGGTTGGGCCTGCTGGGCCGGGAGGCGGCGGTCGCCGGCAAGGCGCCCCGGGTCATCGCTCTGGCCGGCGGCGAAGCCGAGGCGGTACGGGGCGAGCACGTCACCCTGGCCGCGGCCGAGGGTGACGCCGCCGCGGTGGCGATCATGGGCCGCTTCGCCTGGTGGTTGGCGCTGGGCCTGGCCAACCTGGCCAACATCGTCGACCCGGCCGTCATCGTGGTCGGCGGGGGCCTGATCGACGCCGGCGAGGTCCTCATGGGGCCGGTGCGGCGAGCCTTCGCCGACCTGGTCGAAGCCGGTGAGCAGCGTGGGGGAGTGGCAATCCGGCCCGCCGCCCTCGGGTCGCGGGCCGGCGCCGTCGGGGCCGCCCTGTTGGCCGACGAGGCGCCGTCGGGGGGTGCCCTCAGCCCGCGTAGCCCCTGGTACCGTCCCCGGAGTGAATCGGCGTCTGGGGGCGGTCGAGCGGGACGCGCCCCAAGTTGAGTCAGCTACCCTCGATCAGCCCGGTGACGATCAGCCGCTCGGTTCGCAATGGCGGCGGCTCGGTTCGTTGGTGCGGAGGGAGAAGGTTCTCGTCGCCTGGCTGGTGATCGGCCTGGTCGGCCGAGGCGTCCTCGTTCACTCCGCATGGGGTTCGACCAACTCGGATGAAGCCGTGGGCATGCTCATGGCGAGTCGGGCCGCCCACGGGCAGTTCTTCAGCCTGTTCTGGGGTGGCAACTACGGCGGAACGCTTGTCACCGTCGTCGACGGCCTTTTCGTACGGGTCTTCGGGCTGCGCATCCTCGACTTCCGGATCGTCGACATCGCCATCCTGGTCGTGGCCACCGTCCTCGTGCGGTTGGTGGCCGGGAGGCTGGTCAGCGCGCCAACCGCTACTGCCGCCGCCGTCCTGTTCTGGGTGGCCCCCCCGGACTGGGTTCGCTTCAGCCAGCTCGAATACGTCTGGTGGGTGCCCGGCATGTGCCTTTCCCTGGGTGTGGCCTTGTGCTGCCTACGCTGGAATGAACGGCGGACGGATCGCCGCCTGTGGCCGATCGGGCTGCTGGCGGGCGCGGCGTTCTGGCTGTACCTGCCGCTCATGGTCCTGGCGGCATCGCCGGTGCTCGGCGTGGCCTGGGTTTTGCGTCGCCGTCCGGGCGGCCTGATCCGGTTGGTGGCCCTGGTACCGCTGGGTGCGTCGCCGTGGCTGTACACCACCTTCGCCCACCACTTCGGGACCTT
>JALYVP010000402.1 GCA_030853185.1 Actinomycetota bacterium
GACCAGGGTCTCGATCATCATCCCCTGCGAGGCGCTCACCGGCCGCAACCGGGCCAACTCTGCCTCGGTCATCGCCCCGGCGTTGGCGTGGGGAAGCATCCCCGCCTCGTCGCGCGCCGCCGCGGCCACCGCCACCAGGTACTCGACGGTGGACTCGTAGCCGTGCTCCGTAAGCCACGACCGGGCCGCCGGGTACCGCAGCTCGGGCCGTTCCCCCAGGGTGAAGAGCACCTCGTGGCAACCGGCCGCCACGCCCCGGCGGGCGATGGCCACCACCTCGTCGATGCCGAGATAGGGCGCTTCGAGGCGCCCCGGCGGTTGGGCGAACGTGCAGTAGCCGCAGCGGTCCTGGCACAGCTGGGTCAGGGGCACGAACACCTTCGGCGAGAAGGTGATGCGCGTGCCCCACACCGCGTCCCGCCGGGCGCTCGCCGCCTCACAGAGCTCGGCGACAGAGCTGGACGGATGGATTCCGGACGCAACGTCGGTCACCACTCGACGTTAACGTCCCATCGTCCCGAGCCGGTCAGGAGAAATGCCCCGCCGAACTTGACAGCCCGGCTGGGGGCGCCGACCCTGGCCCCTGCCGGCGAAGGGAGGCGAGGTGCACGAGTGGTGACCACGACGAGGGTGACCGACGCCGACGTGGTCGTCGCCGGCGCCGGGGTGATCGGTCTGGCGGTTGCCTGGGAGGTGGCGGCGACCGGCGCCCGGGTCGTGGTCTGCGACCCCTCGCCGGCCACCGGCGCGTCGTGGGCCGCGGCCGGGATGCTGGCGCCGGTCACCGAGTCGCGCATCGGTGAGGACGACCTGGTGGCGTTGGGTGTCGCCTCACTCGCACTCTGGCCGGATTTCGCTGCCCGCCTCGAGGTGTCCTCGGGGAGAGCCGTCGGCCTGCGCACCGAGGGGACCCTGGCGGTCGGCGTCGACGAGGACGACCGTCGCGCCCTCGACGAGCTGGCGGCCGTCCACCGCCACCTGGGTTTGGCCAGCGAACGGCTGGCCGGCGGCGCCTGCCGGGCCCTGGAGCCCTCCCTGCACCCTCGCCTGCGGGCCGGTCTCCTCGTGCCGGGCGACCACCAGGTCGACCCGCGGGCCGTGCTCGACGCCCTCCTGATCGCGGCGGGGACCGCCGGGGTGGAGATGTGCACCGTCGCCGTCGGGGCGGTCCTCTCCAACGACGACCGGGTGACGGGGGTGGACCTGGTCGACGGATCGGCGGTGGTCGCCCCGGCCGTCGTCGTCGCCGCCGGGTGTCGGTCCGGCGCCCTGGGTCTCCCCGGCCCGGCACCAGGCGTTCCCGTCCGGCCCGTCAAGGGCCAGGTCCTCCGCCTCCGGGCCGATCCCCTGGCCATGCCCGTGACCCGCACGATCCGGGCCCTGGTGCACGGCTGGCCCGTCTATCTCGTGCCCCGGCGCTCGGGAGAGCTGGTGGTGGGGGCCACCATGGAGGAACGGGGTTTCGACACCACGGTCACCGCCGGTGCCGTCCACGACCTGTTGCGGGCGGCCATCGAGGTCATTCCCGAGATCGCCGAGCTGGAACTGGTGGAGTCCACCGCCCGCCTCCGGCCCGCCACCCCCGACAACGGGCCTCTCCTCGGCCCTGGCCCGGTAGCCGGGCTGATCCATGCCACCGGGCATCACCGCAGTGGGGTGTTGTTGGCGCCCATCACCGTCGAGACGGTGCTGGCCACCCTCGCCCAGCGTCCGGTGCCAGACGCCGCCGCCGCCTTCGACCCGAAGCGATTCTCTTGATGCACGTGTTCGTCAACGACGAACCCACCCAGGTCCAGGCCGGCATCACCATCGCCCGGCTGGTGGACATGCTCGGGAACGGCCGGCGGGGCGTCGCCGTGGCGGTCGCCGCCGAGGTCGTCCCCCGCAGCGCCTGGGAGCGTGTCGAGCTGGCCGACGGGGACAGGGTCGAGGTCCTCCGCGCCGTGCAGGGCGGCTGCTGCTGATGGACGACTTCGTCGTCGCCGGGGAGACCCTGGGCTCCCGCCTGCTGCTCGGCACCGGTGGCGCCTCGAGCATGGCCGTGCTCGAGGATGCCATCCGGGCCTCCGGAACCGGGCTGGTCACCGTCGCCCTCCGCCGGGTGACCCCGGGGGTGTCGGGTTCGGTGCTCGACGTCTGCGATCGCACCCGGGTCCGGGTGGTGCCCAACACCGCCGGTTGCTTCACCGCCCGCGAAGCGGTCCGCACCGCCGAGATGGCCCGTCAGGCCCTCGAGACCGACTGGGTGAAGCTGGAGGTGGTCGCTGATGACCGGACGCTGCTCCCGGACGCAGCCGAGCTGCTCGATGCCGCCGAGCAGCTCGTGGAGCGCGGCTTCGTGGTCCTTCCCTACACCAATGACGACCCGGTCACCGCCGGCCACCTGGCGGAGTTGGGCTGCGCCGCGGTGATGCCCCTGGGGGCGCCGATCGGCAGCGGGATGGGTATCAGAAACCCCTACAACCTGGCCATCATTCGCGACCGGGTCGAGGTCCCGGTGATCCTCGACGCCGGGGTGGGGACGGCCTCGGACGCGGCTCTGGCGATGGAACTGGGTTGCGACGCGGTCCTGGTCGCCTCGGCGGTGACCCGGGCCCGCCACCCGGTGGCGATGGCCGAGGCCATGGGGCTGGCCGTCCGGGCCGGTCGGCTGGCCGCCGGCGCCGGCCGGATCCCGAGGCGCCTCCACGCCGAGGCCAGCAC
>JALYVP010000403.1 GCA_030853185.1 Actinomycetota bacterium
CCGATCTCAGCCCCTGACACCAGCTCTGCTGCCATAGCCGACCTTGACATACGGCAAGGCGAGGCAGCAAGTGGTCCTCGCCTCGGGCTTGGCGCCCGCTTACGAACCGTACCGCGGCCCCCGGGGACGGCGCTCCTCTCGGCCCTACTGTTGCAGCTACCCGCTGCGGCTCCACCTCGGCTTGGGACTGTTCGGCTGGCTGAACAGCGCATCGTCCATGGCCTGGGCGGCGGCTTCGTCGGCCTCGGTGATCGAGTGCTGGTAGCGGGTGAGCATTGACACCTGGCTCCAGCCCATCCTTGCCATCACGATCCGGTCGGGCGTGCCGGACAGGAGAGCCAGGGTGGCGGCCGTGTGGCGGGCATCGTGGACCCGGACATCCCGCACGCCGGCCTCGGCCAGCAGGGACTTCCACGCCGACCAGTCTCGCTTGGGATCGCTGAACCGGCCGGTGGCCGTGGCGAACACCGGGCCACCGAACGGTGCTGGCTCCCAGTCGTCGCCAGCGGCCAGACGCTCGGCGCCCTGGGCGGTGCGGTGCTGGCGGAGCACGGCGATCACCGATGGCGGCAGGGCGAAGCTGCGGGTGCCGGCGGTGGACTTCGGGGTGCTGATCGCCAGGCCACCACCGACGCGCTGCGGGCAGGCTGCGGACCGCAGGCCACAGGGTCGTCGCGTCCCGCACCCGTGCTTCCACGATCCCCGGTAGATGGTGCGCCGGATGCTGATGCGCCCGGCGTCGAGGTCGAGGTCGTCCCAGCACAGGCCGAGCGCCTCGCCCTGGCGGAGCCCGAGCGCCAGGGCGACCACCCAGCGGGCGCCGTTGCGCTGCCGAGCGGCGACGGTGACCACCGCCTGGGCCTCGATGCGGGTGAGCGGCTCGCGCTCGGGGGCGACGAGTCGAGCGGGGCGGGCGTCAGCGGCGGCGTTGCGAGCCACCAGACCGGCTCGCTCGGCGTCGGCCAGGCAGGCGCGCAGCACCCGTCGGGCGTGGTGGATGGTGGAGCTGCTCAGCACTCCGGGCTTGCCCTGGGTCTTGGGCCGACGGGCCATGTCGCTGAGCATGTTCTCCACGTCGGCTCGGTTGAGCAGGTCGAGCCGCCTGTGCCCGAGGTAGCTGACGATGTAGCACTCGACGTGCTTGCGGTAGTCCTCGCTGGTCGATGGCTTCCAGCGGTCAGCGCCCTCAGCCAACCACTGGCGCGCCCACACCTCGACGGTGATCGTCCGCCCGCCCCCGACCACACCGGAGTCCCGCTCGTCACGGAGCCGCTTCAGCTTCTTGGCCACCGCCGTCTTGGTCTTGGCGGTGACGTGGCGACGGTCCCGCCTGCCGTCGGGCTTGGTGCCCAGGTCCATCGAGCCGTGCCAGCGCCCATCCGCGCTCTGGTAGATCGACCCCTCGCCCTTCGGTCGGCTGCTCACGACGCCACCTGCGTCGGGGCCAGGCGCTCCAGGTACGCCTCGACGTGCTCCACTCGGACCTTGCGGCGAGCCCCGATCATGAAGCTGGGCAGGTCGCCGGCGCGGAGCAGGGCGTGGAGGGAGGTCATGCCGATCCCGATGGTCCTGGCCGTCTGCTCCAGGGTGAGCGTCCTCGGCGCCACCTCCGGGCGGGCTGTCGCCCGCACACGGCCGTGCAGCTCGTCGAGCGCGGCCAAGGCGTCGAGGGCGGAGCGCAGGTTGTCGTCGGCCGCCTCGATGCGGCGTGCGACCTCGGCCCTTTGCTCACGCCATGCGGCGTCAGGGTCGAGAGATAGGTGGTCGAGCGTCATGGTGTGGTTGCATCCGAGAGCCCGGCGGCTGCGCGGGTGCAACGGCTACCATAATGGCTACCAAGCCGGTTCGGCTACCGGTCTGAGGCTGGCTGGTCGCTCGAAAAGTGCCTCTGACCTGCGAGTTCGTCGTGGGCCCGGTGGGGATCGAACCCACGACCAAGGGATTATGAGTCCCATGCTCTCACCACTGAGCTACAGGCCCGCGTTCGCTCCAGGAGCGAGAATGACGTGTAGGCACGCTAACCGGGGTGACAACCGACGGTTGGTTCGAATCCCGCCAACGCAGCCGACGGGGACCGGGCCGGGGTCAAGCTGAGCTGGGGGCGCAATCACCTCCGCGCCTCGGTAGCCCTACGAGCTCTCGAGCCAGGCCGGCGCCTGGGACAGCAGAAACGTGGAGACGGCCAGGGCCCGGTCCAGGACCTCGCAGAGCAGCTCCTCGCCGGCGAGGATCTTGGCCAGGGAGACTTGCTGGCGGGCAACGATGGTGATGCGGCGCTCGGCGGGCTCGGTGGCCGATGCGAAGCTGTCGATGGCCGAGGATTCGAGGGGGAGCTCGACGCCACCGATGCCGGCCAGGTCGATGGCCAGGCGAAGCAGGTCGGGGCCGTGGGGGAGGGGGGGAAGAGCCCAGGTGAACGTCAACGGAAAGGCCAGCTCATCGGGAGGGTCGGCGTCCTCGGACAGGGTCGTGACCATGTCCTCGAACGCCAGTAGGACCCGGGGATCGACCTCCAGGGACAGATGGAGGTCCAGTGGACCGTCGCACCCCTCCTCGGGGTGCAGGTCGACCTCCCAGGCCTGGCGCAGGGAGTACGTCTCGACGTAGTGCCGTTCGTCGTGGACGTGGAACCCGTGGTCTACCGCGTGGTCCTTCAGCTCAGCCACGTAGCCCGGTACATCAATCACAGCCACGCG
>JALYVP010000404.1 GCA_030853185.1 Actinomycetota bacterium
CCCGGGGTCCTGGCGCGCTTGGCGGGGGAGTGAGGCATCGGCCCGGGTCCGCCCGAGGGGTCGGCCCTACTCCCGGTGTTCCGACCCCCGCCGCGAACGGATCACCGCCCGAGGCGGCGATCACGCGGGTCTTCCGCGCCACCGGCGGCCCGGTCACGGCGGTGGTGACCGAGAAGGGAGCGCCGGTTTGTGAGGTCGATCTCCTGGGTCCGACCGGGGCGGTGCTGGCCCGGGCTTGGGCGGGGGGGCAGCCGGTCACGCTCCGCGCCGTAGCCGTGGCCGATGCCGCCCTCTCCTTGGTGCTCCGTCCCACCGGGGGGTCGACCCTGTCCTGGCAGGCCGATCTGAACGGGACCAGCGGTTGATGACCGGTGACCTCGCCCGGCCCTCGATCGCGGCCCGGATGCCCGTCCGGCTCTCAGGTTCGTACCATGGGGCCATGGTCACCTCCGCACAGCACCAGCAGGTCGCCGACCCGGGCGCCCACCGGCAGCCGGCGACGACCACGGTGACCGACCTGGCCGCCCGATTGGCCGAGCGGCTCGGCGCCGACGCGGTGATCACCGACCGGCAGCGCCTGCGGACCTACGAGTGCGACGGGCTGAGCCACCTACGGGTCATCCCCGCCATCGTCGTGCTGGCCGCCGACGCCGCGTCGGTGGCGACCACCGTGTCGGAGTGCGCCCGGGTCAAGGTGCCGTTCGTGGCCCGCGGGTCGGGCACGGGGCTGTCGGGCGGGGCCCTCCCCCACGCCGACGGGGTGCTGATCGTCCTCTCGCAGCTGCGGGCGGTGGTGGAGATCGATCCGGTCAGCCAGCGAGCGGTCCTCGATCCAGGGGTCATCAACCTCGACATCTCCAAGGCGGCCGCCTCCTCGGGCTACCAGTTCGCTCCCGACCCCTCGAGCCAGCAGGTGTGCTCCATCGGTGGCAACGTGGCGGAGAACTCCGGCGGGGCCCACTGCTTGAAGTACGGATTCACCACCAACCATGTCACCGGGCTGGACATCGTCACGTCCGATGGGGAGCGGGTCAGCATCGGTGGGGGCAAGACCCTCGACGCGCCTGGCTACGACCTGCTTGGGGCGTTCGTCGGCTCGGAGGGCACCCTCGGGGTGGTCACCCGCGTGACCGTCCGGCTCATCCCGATCCCCGACGCGGTACACACCGTCCTCGTCGGTTTCGACAGCACCGACGACGCCGGGGCGGCCACGACGGCCATCATCGGCGCCGGCATCATCCCGGCCGCCATTGAGATGATGGACGCCCTCGCCATCGAGGCGGCCGAGGCCGCGGTCGGCTGCGGCTATCCCTCCGGGGCGGGGGCGGTGCTGGTCATCGAGCTCGACGGTCCGGCCGCCGAGGTCGACACCGAGGCGGCGGCGGTCGACGCCCTGTGCCGCGAGCATGGGGCAGGAGAGATCCGGGTGGCGGGCAACGCCGCCGAGAGGGCCCTGATCTGGCGGGGCCGGAAATCGGCGTTCGCCGCCGTGGGTCGCATCAGCCCCGACTACATCGTCCAGGACGGAGTCATCCCCCGGACCGCCCTCTCCGAAGTCCTCCACGAGATCGCCGCCCTGGCCGAGCGCAGCGGCGTCCGGGTGGCCAACGTGTTCCACGCCGGCGACGGCAACCTGCACCCCCTGGTCCTCTTCGATGACCGGGTCGAGGGGGAGGGGGACGCCGCCGAACGGCTGTCGGGGGCCATCCTCGACATCTGCATCGACCACGGCGGGTCCATCACCGGGGAGCACGGGGTGGGCGTGGACAAGGCCCAGCACATGCCCCGGATGTTCGACGAGGACGACCTGACCACCATGCAGCTACTCCAGTGCGCGTTCGATCCCGAGAACCTGTGCAACCCGGGCAAGATCTTCCCGACGCCGCGGCTGTGCGGCGAGGTGCCGGGCCGCAACCGGGGAGCCCACCCCCTGACCGAGGCCGGCCTTGCCGACATCTTCTGAGATGACCGCCCTGGACGGGCGTCCGGGTGGTCCCGCGGACCGGATCGACGGTGTGGATGTCGGGACGGTGGTCACGGTCGCCGACGTCGAGGAGGTCCCGGCGGTGCTGGCTGCGGCCGGCAGTGCCCGGGCCAGCGTGGTCGTCCGCGGGGCGGGGACCAAGCTGGATTGGGGCGCACCGCCTCAGGGGGCCGACATCGTCGTCGATGTCTCGCAGTTGGACAATGTCCTCGAGCATGCGGCCGGAGACCTGGTGGCCAGGGTCCAACCGGGTTTGCGCCTGGCCGACCTGCAGGCCGCTCTAGCTCCCGCTGGTCAGCGCCTGGCCGTCGACGAGATGGTGCCCGGCTCCACCGTCGGCGGGATCATCGCCACCGGTCTGGCCGGTCCCCTGCGGTTGACCCACGGCTCGGTGCGCGACCTGGTTCTCGGCGTGACCGTCGCCTTGGCGGCCGGCGTCTCGGCCACCTCCGGCGGGCGGGTTGTCAAGAACGTGGCCGGCTACGACCTGGGCAAGCTCTACACCGGTTCCTACGGCACCCTGGGCGTCATCACCGAGGCGTTCCTGCGCCTTCACCCCCTTCCGGAGCGGTCCGCCTGGCTGGCGGTCACCACTCCCGACGCCGGCGCCGTCGGCCGGGCCGTGATCGCCCTCAGCGCGGCGGTGATCACCCCCGCGGCCGTCGAGGTCCATGACGACGGCTCCGGGCCGGCCCGGGTAGTCGCC
>JALYVP010000111.1 GCA_030853185.1 Actinomycetota bacterium
CTGGTCGGCGCCACTCCCCTGGCCGGCGCCACTCCCCTGGCCGGCGCCACTCCCCTGGCCGCCGGTTCCTCTACCACGACGACGCCGACCACCCAGCCCACGACCACACCACCGACGGCGCCCTCGACAACGGCTCCACCCCCCACTCGAGCCCGGACGCCACCCCCGCCGGCTGCGCCCGGGGTGCCGGCCGTGCCCACCGGAGGTCCGTCCACCACGGCCCCGGCCCTGACGGCGCCCGGCGCCCAGGCGCCGACCCCTCCCGATCCCAGCGCCATCATCGGGGCCGTCCAGGCTGACCTCGACCAACTCCAGGCCATCGGCCAGGTTGCCCAGGTCCGGGCCGCGGCGGCCGACGCCCAGCGCGCCGCCAACGCGGCCGTCGCCAACCTGGCCGCCATGCGCCAGACCCAGGCCGACGCCAAAGGGGGGGTGTCCGCCGCCGTCTCGGCGGTGCACGGGGCGACAGGGAAGCTCTCGTCAATCGCGGTGGCTGCCTACACCGGCGCCGCCTACGCCAGCCCAGCGGCCGCCCCCGGCAACGTCCCCGGGCAGGCACCGGGCGCGTTCGGACTGATTGGCTCGCTGCGCAGCGACGCCGAGGAGATGATCAGCCTCATCACCGACCAGGAGAAGCGCAACCTGAGCAACGCCAAGAAGGCGGTGACCACCGCTCAGGGTGTCCTGGCCCATGCGGCCGGAAATGTGGCCGCCGCCCAGTCGGGGCTCGGGGCCGCCAACGACAGGTTGGCGGCGCAGAACTCGTCGCTGACCCAGACCCTGCGGACGGCGACGGTGAGCGGCCTGGCCGCCGGCGCCAAGACCGGGACGCCGCCGACCCCGTCCACCACCACACCGCCGCCGGGGTCGGCACCCGCCGCCAGCGGCCTGAACGGGAATGAGGGCTCGTCGCCGAAGATCCTCGGTCTTCCGGCCGTCACCGCTGCGGAGATGGCCGGCTGGTTCGCTTCCACCAAGCACCTGGCCAACCCCACGGTGCCGATCACCCAACTCGCCGCTGACTACCTTGCCGCCGGCAAGGCCACCGGTGTTCGCGGTGACCTGGCGTTCGCCCAGTCCATCATCGAGACGGGCTACTTCTCCTTCCCGGCCGGAGGCCAGTTGGTGACCACCGACAACAACTTCGCCGGCATCGGGGCCTGCGACTCCTGCTCGCACGGGTGGGCGTTTCCCGACGCCATCACCGGGGTGACCGCGCAAGAGGAGCTCCTCGAGGCCTACGCCTCGACCATCCAGGTGCCGACCCCCCTGGTGGGGTCCGTCGGGGTCGGTGGCTGCTGTCAGACGTGGACCGCCCTGGCCGGGAAGTGGGCGACGGATCCCCACTACGGGATCTCCATCCTGACCGTCTACAAGAACATGCTGGACTACGCCATCCCCGAGCAGTTGATGGCCGCTGGTCTGGCTCCCCCCGGCTCGGCCCCCCCGTTGCCGGTGGTTCCGGCCGCCCCTGCGGGACCGACCCTGCCAGCCGTGCTCCCGTCGACCGGCCCCGCCACCACGACCGCCCCCCGGGCCCCCACCCTGGCGCCGACCTCTCCCTGAGGATCCCTCCTCCGGAGCAGGCGGGAGGTCTCAGGAGTAGGCGGGTACCTGGGAGATCCGGGCCAGCACCCAGTCGTACTCACCGGACATGACCGGGGCTTTGCAGTACGGGCAGACGCCGGCCAGGTCGACGTTGAGAGGGGCGCCGCAGTTGGGGCACTTCTGCGCCAGGGTGCCGCCGGTGACGCTGGTGGTTGCCTTCGATGACCGCTGGAAGGTCCAGTCCTCGGTCCACTCACCGACCCGCTTGTTGCCGCGGATCACCTTGCCCGAATCGTCGGCGACGTCGTAATCGCTGCACGCCGCCCGGATCCGCACGGTGATGGTGTCGTAGCTGGCGTCACTGTGGGCGGTGACCAGGTCCATGGAGCCCACGGCCAGGTCGCCGAGGATGTTGCGCTTGTGCTCGTCGTCGTAGCCCTTGATCTGGACGCGATGCTGCTGCCACAGGCCGTCGGCCATCACCTGGCGGCTCATCTCCGGCTTACGGTCGGTCCATGCTTCCTGGACCACGAAGAACGCTCGCTGGGCCGCGTCCAGGAACGCCTCGCGATCGAAGGTGGGATCGTGGTCAGCGATGGCCGCCAGCCCATCGGAGACGGTCTGGACGGTCCCCCCGCCCGGGCTGGTCCCCTCCGTGGCGCTGCCCGGGAACAGGTCGCCGCGTACCGATTCGATGGCGGGGCGGTCGTCATGGGACCAGGTTCCGGCGCCTGGTGGGGCCGGGGGTGAGCCGGCGCCGGTGCCCACGTTGGCCGCCGTGGCGGCCGCACCGGCCGCCGCTTCGGAGCCGGCTTCACCGCCACCGGCCGCCCAGCCGTTGTGCCCTGAAGCGGACGGGGGCCACTCCCCCTGCCCCGCCGCCGGTTGCCCGCCCGGGCCGGGGTTGCTCGGGGCGCCACCGGCCCCGCTGCGTCCCCGGCGGGATCGCACAGAGAGCACGACGGCGGCGACGATGACAACGACGATGATCACGATGACGAGGCCGCCGATGCCGCCGCCTCCACCACCGCCGCCGCCGCCGAAGAAGATGAAGTGGCTTCCACCGCCACCGAAGCTTCGGCTGCCGCCTCCTCCCCCACTGAAGCTGTGCCCACCGCCGGCGCGCGCCGGCAGGGCGTTCGTTGCTGGGAGTGCGATCATCGTTGCCCCTCTCCTCGTTCGATCAGCTCGACGCCGGCGGGTCGGCCGGACCGCCGGGGGTTGAGGACTCGGCCGGCGAGGACGCGGCCGGCGAGGACGCGGCCGGCGAGGACGCGGCCGGCGGGATCGCCGTGCCGCAGGACGCACAGAAACGGGCACCGGCGGGTTGCTCGGTTCGACACGACGGGCACTGCACCGGAGCCAGCGCCTGGCCGCAGTTGACGCAGAACTTCGCTCCTCCCGGGTTGGCCGTCTGGCAGTTGGCGCAGGTCACGGTCGGCGGGGCCAGAGCCGTGCCGCATGACGAGCAGAACTTGTTGCCCGCCGGGTTGGTGGTGTGGCAGTTGGCGCACTCCACGGTTCCGGCCGTGGTGGACGCTCCGCCCGGTCCGCCGCCGAGGCCGGCGTACCCCCCGCCGCCCCCGGCGAAGCCGGGAGCCGCCGGCGGCGGAGACCCGGGCTGGGCAGGGGTGGCCGCCTGGCCGCCCATGCCCAGCCCGGCGGCCAGGAAGGCGCCGCCGGTGGCACCACCACCCTTGGACATCCCTTCCCCGGCTCCGAGAGCCATCTCCCCGGTGGCGTACTGGTTGAAGCTGCCGGCCAGGCGGGAGTAGGCGGTGTCCTTGGCCAGGTTCTTCAACGTGGCCTCGTCGGAGTCCGACAGGTTGACGTCGAAGTTGCCCATGCGGATGAGCGACACACCGTAGGTGGACAGCTGCTCGTTGCCGGCCAGGATCACCTCCTTCTCGATGTCGGGGGTGTAGGCGGAGAGGCCGAGGATGGGCCAACCATTGCGAACGATCTGGGTGGTCACGTGGGTGCGCATGACCTTGAGGAGCTGGTCGCTGACCCAACCGGAGATCTGGTTGTTGTCGGTCACGTCGACCGTCCCGACCAGGTTGGTGATGAGGGCGGACGGATCCTGCACCTTCAACGAGTAGTCACCGAAGACGCGCAGGGTGACGATCATCCCCGTCTGCGGGTCCTGGACGTCATCGATGCGCCCTCCGAAGGTGAAGCCAGGGTATTCGCGGGTACCGACGAAGAACAGCTCGGCTCGGTAGGCGTTCCCGCCCGTCGCCCAGTCGATGATGGCGCCCAGACCGGGGATCTCCTGGGCGTCGATCTGGTGGCGGCCGGGCCCCATGGTGGCCACCACCTGACCGGTGTTGACGAACAGGGCCATCTCGTCGGCGTCGACGATCGCCTTGGTCATCTTGCGGATGTTGTGATCGGGCCACTTGAACACGATCTGCCTCTTGCGATCGTCGGGAACCGCAATGAACTCACGCCCTAGGATGGCCATCGAAGGTCTGCCTCCTCGCACCCGGCCGAGTGGTCCGGGCTGCTCCCACAGGCTACCGCCAGCCGTCTCCCCGGCGTCCGCAACCCGGCCGGGGCGACGCCCGGCAGGCCGTTCATGCCGACGGCTCACTCCCGACGACGCTGACGAAGCTGACGGCCCGTCCCGGGCCGCCGCCTAGGTTGTGGGTCAGGCCCAGCTTCTTGCCGTTGGTGATCTGCCGCTCGCCGGCCTCCCCTCGCAGCTGGGTCCAGCACTCGAAGAGCATCCGCAGCCCGCTGGCCCCGATGGGGTGCCCGAAGCTCTTGAGGCCGCCGTCGGGGTTGACGGCCAGATCGCCGTCGAGGTCGAACGTGCCGGCCAGAACCTCCTTCCAGCCCATGCCCCGCTCGGCGAACCCCAGATCCTCCATCAGGACCAGTTCGGTGGGGGTGAAGCAGTCATGGACCTCGGCCATGGCCAGGGCGGCGCGGGGATCGTCGATGCCCGCCTGGCGGTAGGCGTCGGCCGCGCAGCGGGTCACCTCACGAAACGTGGTGTAGTCGTAGGACGGGTCGATGGGCCCGGTGCCGGGACCGGAGGTGAACGCCAGCGCCTTCACATAGAGCGGGTTGTCGGTGTAGCGGTGGGCGTCTTCGGCCCGGCAGATGATCGCTGCCGCGGACCCGTCGGAGACCCCGGAGCAGTCGAAGATGCCCAGGTTCCCGGCGATCAGGGGGGCGTTGGCGATGGTGTCCTTGCTGACCTCCTTGCGGAACTGGGCCCGAGGGTTGAGCGCCCCGTTCCTGTGGTTCTTCCAGGCGATGCGGGTCAGGACGTCTCTCATCTCCCCCTCGTCCACGCCGTACTTGTGGGCGTAGGCGGGGGCCAGCAACGAGAAGCTGGCGGGGGCAGTGGTTGCCGGCAGGGTGCCGTCGTTGGCCGGGCTGTCGACTGCCAGCCCGGAGAACCCGGAGTCCTTGAGCTTCTCCACGCCGATGGCCATGGCCGTGTCGTAGGCACCCGAGGCCACCGCGTAACAGGCGTTGCGGAACGCCTCCGATCCGGTGGCGCACATGTTCTCGAGCCGGGTCACCGGCTTGTAGTCGAGCTTGAGCGGTCCGGACAGGGTGAGCCCGCTGATCCCCGACGCCATGGTGCCGAGCCAGAAGGCGTCGACGTCGTCGATCTTCATCCCGGCGGACGCCAGGGCATCGGTGGACGCATCGATGAGCATGTCGTCGACGCTTTGGTCCCAGTGCTCCCCGAAGGCGGTGCAGCCCATGCCGACGATGCAGATCTGGTCGCGGATGCCGTTGGAAGCCATGGTCATGCGCCTTTCTCAGTGGCTGTTGTCTGTGTCAGGGTCCCGGGGCCGGCCCCGGCGGGGGGGACGAGCCGTGCCTTCCAGAAGTAGTCGTGGACGCCGTTGGTGGCGGTGTACATCCGCCGGAAGGTCATCTGCACCCGGCCGCCGATGGCCACCTCGGAAGCGTCGACGTCGGCCAGCTCGGACTGGAAGCGCCCGCCCCCGTCGAAGTCCACCACCGCGGCGACAACAGGAGGTGCCAGGGAGAATGCCAACCGGTCGACGGTGTAGGTGGCGATGGTGGCCTCGACGTCGGCCAGGCGCTCGGGAGCCATCTGGTCGGTGGCGTGGCACGTGAGGCAGACCCGCTGCGGGGGCAGGTGCCGGGTGCCGCAGGCCTCGCAGCGCGAGGCCATGAAGGAGAACTTCCAGGCCTGGTTGCGCAGCGAGGGCGGTCCGGCCGGGGCGTCCGGGTCGGGCCGACGGGGCGGTTCGCGGTGCAGGAGGCCTCGCCAGGTCAGGAACGAGGCGTACGGCACCGACCGGGTGGCGGCGGCATTCTGGGCGGCGAGGGTCGTGGGGGCTCGGGCCCGATAGGCGTCGAGGGCGGCGGTGGTCCGCAGCACGGCCACGTCGGCCCCGTCAGCCAGGGTGACGTGGACAATGACCTCCCCGGGGGCGGCTCGGTCGAGGACATCGGCGAGGGCCAGGCCCGCATGAGCGGCACCGGCGTGGCCGATGCTCGTCGTCAGGTCGGCGGCGATGGCATCGTGTCCGGCCCCCACCCAGGCCCGCACCGCCTTGACCGCCCGGGCGTGGGCGCCGGTGACGATCAAATGATCGATCCCGTCCGCGGTGAGCTCGGCCGCCTTGAGGGCCTCGGTCACCGCCTCTTGGGCCAGCGGCACGTAGGCGGCCTGGCCGAAGCGCTCCTCCCACAGCCGGCTGTTGATCTCCCCCGGTTTCCGCCACCGGTCCAGGAACTCCCCCGACGAGCTGGCCTCAGCCAGCACCTCGACGAGCCCGTCGCCCGAGTCGGAGAGAGCGAACGCCACCGCCCCGTCGCCGCCGGCGGCCTCGTCGCCCCCACCGGGGAGGCCGGTGCGGACGTCGCTGGCCACGACCAGGGTCGACCCGGAGCTGCGTCCGGCCAGGCGCAGGGCGCCGACCCCGGAGCGGACCGAGCCGACGGCGTCGTAGGCGGCCACGGACCGGGACAGGCCCAGGGCGGCGTGGACGGTCGTGGCGTTGGTCTTGTCGGCGTAGGCGGGCGACGTGGTGGCGAACAGGACCGTCTCGGGCCGGAAGCCGGCCGGTGCGATGGCCATCAGGGCGCGCGCCGCCTCCACCCCCATCGACGTGGAATCCTCGTCGAACGACGCCACCGACCGGCTGCCGCGCCCCCCGCCCTGGCCGAGGGTGGCCGTGATGGCGGCGCGATCCAGCTTCCACGCCGGCAGGTACGTCCCGTAGGCGACGATCGCTGCGCCCCCACGCCTCCCCGGTGTTGCGGCCAAGATCTCTCCCTGCACTGTGACCCCTGCTCTGCGACCGCCCCGATGCTACCGGCCCGTCGTCATGCCATCGTCAGGGCCCCGCTGACCGAGACCGTTTGGCCGGCCGGTGAGATCGGCGACGTTGATCACGATGGCCTCCTGGGTGCTGCGGGCCAGCACCACCGTCGCCACCTCGGTGGCCGACGGGTTCTCCTCGCGGTGGGGTGTCCACGGCGGGACGTAGACATAGTCGCCGGGCCCTGCGTCGATGGCCGTCTCCGCCCCGCCGACGAGGAAGACGAAGCGGGGGTGGCCGGACACCACGTAGATGCCCGTCTCCGAGTGGCCGTGGTGGTGGTCGGAGGTGCGCACACCGGCATCGACGCGGTTCTCTCCCATCCAGATCTTCTCCGACCCGCTCATGCGCCCGGAGATCCCCTCCAATCTGTGCATCCCCGTACTCTGTGCCGTTGCCGGGCTGGCGGTACCGCTCGGGGTGTGGCGGAGGGGCCGGTGCCAGGCGTCATGGGGCCTCTGCTCAGACATGTCAGCCCAGCTGCTCGACGAAGCGCTCGAGCTGCTTGAGGTTGCGGCACTCGTAGGAGCCCTCGCAGTGGACGCCGTACTGGCTGGCGATCGAGTCACCGGTGTCCCAGTACGAGCGGGGCTCGGGGTTGAGCCAGAAGACATGCCTGGCCTTCTTGGCCACCTCGGCCAGGACCCAGGCCTGCGAGGCGTGGTAGTTGTTCCGGGCATCACCGAGGAACAACACGGTGGTCTTCGTTGTGATGCTGGTGCTCCACCGGTCCCAGAAGGACTCGAAGGCATGTCCGTAGTCGGAATGCCCGTCGACCCAGATCACGTCCGCTTCCGTGTTGATGCGGTGGATGGCCACCCCGATGTCGTCGGTCCCCTTGAAATAGTCGGTCACCTCGTCGATGCCGTCGATGAACACAAACGACCGGACCCGAGAGAACTGAGAGCTGATGGCGTAGACCAGCTGAAGGGTGAAGCGGGCAAACGCCGCCACCGAACCGGAGATGTCGGCCACCACCATGATCTCCGGCTTGGCCGGGCGAGGATCCCGGAACTGCGGATCGACGGGCACGCCCCCGTAGGAGAGGGAGTGGCGGACCGTGCTCCGGAAGTCGAGGGCGCCGCGCCGGCCGTGAAGGCGCTTGCGGGCCAGGCGGACCGCCAGCCGGCGCGTGAGCGGGCCGATGGCCCGGCGGAGGGCAACCAGCTCCTCCCGGTTGGCGTGCATGAAGTCGATGTCCTCGGGCAGGGGCTTGCGCACCGACTTGGCCACCGCCTCGGCCCCCCGGTCGGCGACCAGCCGCCGCCGGATCTCCGCTTCGACCTCGCGGCGCAGCTTGGCCAGCCGGGTCTCGTACTCCTCGCGCTGGAGCCGCTCCTCCAGCTCAGAAGGGCCCTTCTCCTCGTGGCCCTGGCGGTCCCCCTCCATCATCCGTTCCAGCACGCCGTCGAGGTCCAGTTGGCGGAGGGTCCGGTAGAGGTAGTAGGTCCCGCCCACCGGCCGACCCGGCTCCATGCCTGCGTAGCGGGAGACGGCGGCCCGGGCGATGGCCCGCAACATGGCGTCGTTGCCGTCCATCAGCGCCTTGTAGAGCATGGCGGCCAACTGCTCGGCCGTCAGCCCTTCTCCCTGGCCCCCCTCCCCGGGGCGGTTGCCCATGAGGTTGTCGACCAGATCGTCGTTGTCGTCCTCTCCGTCGCCGGCCGTCTCGTCGTCACCGAGGCCGTACTCGGAACCTCGGAACGAGAAGAAGACCTCGAAGATGGTCTCGAACGCCTTCCAGTGCGCCTCGTTCTTCACCATGGTGGCGGCCAGGGCATACTTGAACGCCTCCCGGTCCTCCATCGGGACGTGGAGCAGGGCCTCCATGGCGTCGAGGTTCTCCGTCAGGCTGACCGGGATACCGGCTGTGCGCAACTCACCCACGAAACCGGCGAGGGAGTCCAGCAACCCATCGCCGAGAGCGGCCACGCCGGGGAGCGACCCGTCGCCGGAGCCGGGGGCGGGGACGGCGGTTTCAGTGGCGGTGTCATCTGCCATGTGTCCCAATGCTACGGCGCCGCGAGGCCAGCGGCCCAGCCGTGACCACATGGACCCTCTCCGATGAGCCATTCTGTCCCGGTGCTCGCGTGCCGATCCCGACTGGGAGGGATCCTTGCCGCCACCTTGGCGGGGGCCACGCTGGTGACCGTCCCCGCTCCGACGGCGTCGGCCGCCCTTCGGGCACAGGCGGCGGTGGACTTCGGCGCCATCCACGCCGAGCAGGTTCAGATCGTGACCAGGGACTACCAGATGGGTGTGGACCAGGCGTCGGGCCGCCTGAGCGGAGCCACCGGAGCCCTCAACACCGCCCAGGCGACGCTGGCCAACGACACCGCCACCGCGGCCACGGCGGCCACCCGGGACGCGGCGGCCACCGATGCGCTGAGCACCGCCAGCGCCGAGCACGCCACGTCCGTCGTCACCCACAACACGGCGGTGACCACGCTCGCCGCCGACCGGGGCCGCCTGGCCCAGGTGGCGGTGGCCCTCTACATGGGTCCTCCCCCCCCCGTGCCCGATGTGACTGCCGACGTCACCGGGGCCCAGGCGTCCGCCGACGCGTCGGTGTACCTCGACACCAGCCGTCGGGAGGTGACCGCCCTGGTCGGCACCGACACCAGACAGGAAGCGGGCACGGCTCAGCACGAACGCCAGCTGGCGGCTCTGATGACGCGCGATCAGGCCGCCCAGAGGTCGGCGACGGTCGCCAACCAGCAGGCCCAGACCACGGTGCTGGCCGACCGGGTCACCCTGACCGGCGACCAGAAGACGGTCGCCACCGCCCAGCAGGTGCTCATCACCGCGCAGAAGGCCCAGGCGGTTGCCCTGGCTGCCGTCGGGCCCCCGGCGGCGGACGGATCACCGACGATCGTCGGACCCCCGGTCCTCGAGCCGGGGCAGCTGGCCGGGTGGTTCAACACCAGCTTCTACCACGATCTGACCGCCGCCACGGTTTCTCAGCTGACCGCCTGGTACGTCAGTGAAGGAACGATCGAGAATGTGCGAGGCGATGTGGCGTTCGCCCAGGCGATCCTCGAGACCGGTGGGTTCGCGTCGCCTGACGCCATCGCCCTCAACAACTATGCCGGGATCGGGCACTGTGACTCCTGCGGAGCGGGTCTGGCGTTCCCCTCCCCCCAGGGCGGGGTCCGGGGCCAGATCCAGGTCCTGCACGTCTTCGCCACCCCGCGCGGCACCCCTCTCGCCCAGCCTCCCGTCATTCCCGCCGTGGCGCCCGGCGGAACGTTCGGGGGAGGCTGTTGCCCGTCCTGGCAGTCCTTGACAGGTCACTACGCCACCGCGCCCGACTACGGCCAGGTCCTGCTCACCATCTACAAGGCGATGTTGGACTACGCCCTCAGCCAGCCGCCCGTGGCGCCCCTGCCGCCGACCACCGTCCCGCCGGGCGCCGTGGGCGCGCGGGCCGGGGGTACGGGCCTGGCGCCCGGGGGTCCAGGGCCGGCGCCCGGCGCCCCC
>JALYVP010000405.1 GCA_030853185.1 Actinomycetota bacterium
GCCATTGTCGGGCCCGTTTAGCAGCGTCCGGCTCAGCGATATTGAGGGCCTCGTCGTAGCGGATCATGGACTCGCCTCCGCCAGCGCCTTCGGCCTCCCAGGAGAAGTCGCACAGAGGAGCGACGGTCTTCAAACCGACGGATGACCCGGTGATGAGTTGGGTGTTGAAGACTCGGAGGAGGTCGACCCACTGGTCCGAGTCGATGAAGGTAGCGACCTCGTCTGCCAACCCCTGGGTGTCGGCCAGGCGTCGCATTTGGGTGTTCTCGGCGGAGGCGTTGTAGCAGTAGGCACGAAACACCAACCCGGCGTCGAGCGCCGAAGAGCGGACACTTGACAGCCAGGCCCATAACTCCGTGAAGAGGTCGGTTTCGACCTGGGCGGTCATGGGCTCCCAGCTACAAGAGGCCCTATACGTGCTGGCCGCCTCGCCGCCACCGGAGAAGTCAGTGACCAGGGCACCCCACAGGTAGACGCCGTCCTCGACGTTTTCCATGTCTACGTCGACCTCGATGTCACCGCGCGACACCTCGACCGTCTCGATGTCCCTCCTCCGGTAGACGGCCGAGTCGCCTAGGGCGGCCCGGGCCCTGTCGATCTGCTCGGGCAAGCCTCTCATCGGTTCATCGCAGTACGCGGCGGTTCGTGGACAGAGGCTCAGGGCGTCGCCCAAGGTCCGAATGCCCCCATCGGCTAGGCGGGCCAGTTGGGCGGTCTTGCGTGTACCGATCACGTCAGCCACGGGCAAGTCGCCGGGCTGGACGTCCAGCGAGTCGATGATCGGGCGTAGGTCCACACCGGCAGCGACCAGCGTGGCGGTCCGGTAGTCCAGGGCCGCCAGCTGTGCCCGGTCGGTGACCCCATGGTCGCGGTGGGTGCGCCAGACCCGCCAACCGGTGTGGGGTAGAAGGCTCACGTCGCCGGAGCCGGCGTCGAGCTGCGGACCGCACCACGACCACCACGGGCACTCCGCGCACTCACCTATCCGAACCGGCACCACGATCAGGCCCCGGTCGGGATCAGACTGGTGGGAGGCGGCGGTGGCGATGATGTCGAGTCGAAAGTCGAACTCGAAGTCGTAGATCTCCATGGTCGACCGCGTCTTCTGCTTGCTCGCCGATGAAGGGGTTCGCCAGATCAGGGCGTCGAGATCGTGCCACACGACCACCCCCTCGACGCCGACTATCCCCCCATACCGCCCGTCGGTGGGTGCCCGCGTGGCGGCCTCGAGCATCCGCTGGTAGTGGGCCAACTGCAGCAGGTCGCTCCGATGCTTGCGCGCCGAAGCGGCTTCATCGAGTAGAGCGCTCTCCCACTCGGGGTTCTCCAAGGGAGCGGTCCAGGCCGGCAGACCTCCGGGAATCGGGTCCAGACAGCGGTGATGTTTGATGTCGACGGGGCGGTAACCGGAGCCATCGGCAGCTGCGATCAGCAGGTCCGGCTCGCCGACACGCCGACCGTCAAGATCGGCGGGGAGACGCCCGCCGATGATCACCCGGGGTCCAGCGCGCATGGCATCGGCTGTCAAGGTCTCCCGCTCGGTCGGGTCGCCCGGCGGGATCACCACGACGTCTGGATCGGCCAGGTCGATGCGGTCGATGGTGTTGGCTTCGAACTGGCGACCGCGAGCAAATCGCCGCTCGAGCCCGGGGAAGGCGGCAGCGGCTCACACGGTCGCAGCACATCTCACTGTGCCCGGACCGGGCACTGCTTGGCCACGTACCCGCCCTGCAGCGGAACTTGGGAAACATCGAAGCGGGTCGCCACTAGCTAGTCCGATGGTAGGGGGACTCGGGACGGCTCGCTCACCGGATCCGTAGCTCACACGGCGACAGTCGCCCGGAGGTGAGCCAGCAGTTCGTCGACGACGGCGAACCAACCGGCGAGCTCTGCGACGGTCGGGGCCAGCTCGTAGGGGTGGGCGTGGCACGCTGTTGAGAGGGCGTGCCAGCATTGGCGGGTTCGGTGGGCCAGGTCGGGGTCGGCCAGGTAGAAGGGCAGACAGGTCAGCTGGGCGGACATTGAAGAGTCGTGCAAGCCGGCCGTGGTGCCGGTCCACAGGGTGTCGACACCGTCTTCGAGGGCCTGGCGGGCGAGGAAGGCGGCCGCCCGCGGCCACGATGACCCCCATCCGTCGGTGCGGTCGAGGGTGGTGCGTGCTGCGGCGAGCAGCTGGGTGGGGGTGGGCCCGGTCCAGGTCATGACAGCTTGGCGCGCAGGCGCTCGATCAGGTTGCGGGTGTCGCCGACGAGGGGCCCCATCGCGGTGTTGGGCCCGCCGTGGCTGCCCTCATTCGCGGCCCGCGCGGTGTCGGCCGCCCACGGGGCGATCTGCTGGTTGAGCCATGTGTACACCTCGCCCCCGCGGTCGGGGTTATCGAAGATGGCCAGGGCCAGCCGGGGCATCAGCTTGGTCGTCGCGAGCAGAGCCGTTTCGACCGAGTTGTGGTCGTCGCCCCTGCCGAGGCGGCGTCCGCGGGTGATCTCGAAGCATGCCGCCTCGATGGCGATGCGGCACAGACCGGGCACCACTCTGGCCGCCACCACAAAGGGGACATTGTTGTCGGCGGCCAGGCTGCCGGCTTCGCGCAAGAGTTGCTCGCAGGGATCCCCGGCCGGGTGGATCTCCACAACTGATTCGCTCCGGCGGGTGACCTGGACGATGCGGGCGGGTAGGTCGAGTTG